>JAFMSB010000353.1 GCA_017353815.1 Methylocapsa sp.
AATCTGGCGGCGCGCCGCCATCGATGCGGCAGGGGGATGGTCGGGCGACTCATTGTGCGAGGACCTCGATCTGACGATTCGCGCCGAGATCGCGGGCTGGCATGGCTTGTTTTCGATGGATCCGCCGGTGCCTGGACTGGTGCCCGACCGTATCGGCCATTGGCGCGTGCAGCAAAGGCGCTGGTCCAATGGATTTATCCAGGTGGCGCGAAAGCTCCTGCGCGAGGTCATGCTGGCGGACTGGCCGCTTTGGAGGAAGCTATCGGCTACCTTTCTCATACTCATCCAGATTTTTTATCCCTGTGTCGCACTGACCTGCCTTTCCTTCGCGCTGATTGCCGTTGCCCGCGATGGCGATGTATCCGCTTACCAGCCGCTCATGAACGTTACCGGGGCCTCAATTTTAAGCATTTGCCTTGGCTTAACGCTCACGCCCTATTTGATCCTGCGCCGCGGCCCGGTCTGGCGCTACTTCGCCACGCTGGCATCGCTCGTCCCGCTGATGATCTATTTGAGCCTGTCCAACGCGCCGTCCATCATAAAGACCGTACTCGGAGCCAGCGATTCTTGGAAACGCACTCCCAAGACAAGCCATGTCTCGGATATTTTGCCCGCGGCGGACCAGCTCAACGAGGCATCGTAGCCTTTCTCGCAATGCTGCGGTCGACCCGCGTGTAGAGCGTGAATTGCGGGTCGAAGATGAACTTTAAAAGCAGGCCAGACCAGGACTTATGTGTCTTGAGGTGGTCATAAAACTCCGGCGCCATTTGCTTCAACCTCGGAAGCCTCGTCCACGGAATATCCGGAAAGTCGTGATGCTCATTGTGATAGCCGATGTTGAGCGCGACCAAATTTAATACGCCGTAGTAGCCGAAAGTCTCTTGCGAGGAGTCGGATGTGTAATGCTCTTGGAGCCAGCGCGCGCCTAGCGGATGTAATCCTCCGACCGAAAACCAGAAAGACGCAAAGAGATAAAGCAGCGCTGCCGGGCCAAAGCAGATCAGGACCGCAAGATCGTACAGAAGAACGCAGCCCGCGTTGATAAAAGTCCACCTTCCCCAGATCGGAACCGATCCTTTGAGGCGGCTAAGGCGGGTGGCCTGGAAAATCGGGAAGATGAACATCCATGCCGCTTTGCCGAAAGCGCTTGTGCCAAACAGGCGCGCTTCCCAGTGGCTTGGCAGATCGGCATCATAGTCATAATCGCCAAGATGGGAATGATGCTTCATGTGGTAGCAGCGAAATCCCATGGCAGTCGGCACGGTGTTCGGCAAATCGGCGAGAATCGCCGCCCATTTGTTAAGAGCGTTCGATTTGAAGATGCAATTATGGGTCGCATCGTGAATGACGACGAACATCGCGTGATTGGCGAACGCGCCGATAAGGATCGCGGTGAGCAGAGCTGCCCACCAATAGGAAAGCCCAAAAAAGCCAAAGATGGCTGCGATGGCGGTCTGTCCGGCAACGACGCCAAGCGTGATGATGGCGGTCCGCCGATCATGCCCGATGAGGGAAGCAACCTCGGGATGCGCCGCCAGAATGGCGCGGCGGCGCAAGGGATGAGGGCGCGGAAGGGTGGTGGGGATGTAATTCGCCTTGCCTGCTTGTCCGCCAAAAAGATCTTCGCCTGCTTGAGGGATGGCTTGCGTCTCCATGAGCAAATCGTCCTTTCATCCGGAGCCGGTTTACTCAATTGCCGGCGAGACGTTTTTCGTAGATGCGATGCACCTTGTAGACTCGGCCTCCCGAAAGCTCGATTGGCCGCCGCATGCCAAAGTTGTCCTCCAACACCCAACCGAATTCATACTGCCTGACTGGTGTCGTGGCGAGGCTCTGGCGCAATTTGGCAATAAACGCCAAAATGACCACTCCGCCGGCCCAGGTGCGGTGGAGCGCGCGCCGCATGCCGAAGAGGGCAACTCGGCCAGACCAGTAGGGATGGCTGCGCATTCTCGCAACCAGCGGGAGCAGACCGGAGGGGAAAAGCCGTCCGTCGAGATCGGCCATTATTTCGTGCAAATTAGGCAATACAAGAGCAAATGCTTGCGGCTTTCCGTCAAGTTCGATCATTAATCCGCCTTGCATGAATTTACCTTTGCCCGGCGCGACCAGTTTTATGGCGGCCGCGGTCGAAACAAACTCTTCTAAGGTGAAAGGAACAAAACCCCAGTTTTCGCTCCATGAATCATTAAAAATGTCGACGATGGCTTCAGCTTCCTGTTTGAGATATCGCAGGTTGACTGACCGGATATTCAATCTCTTGCGCCATTCCGGCCGGGCGAGAATGCCCGGCTCTGCCTTCCAGTCTTTCTCTCCGACATCATAGCGGTAGGAGATCAAATCATGGACCTTCGCGTATCCCTGCGCCTCAATCAGCGCGCCCAGATAAGGCGGGTGCCAAGGAACAGCAATCATCGGTACCTCGGTGAACCCCTGAATGAGCAATCCCGACTCGCTATTTATCGAAGGCGAGAATGGACCTTGCAGTTGCGAGGCGCCTTGGCAGCGAAGCCACTCCTCCGCGGCCCATGTTAGCCCGGCGACGACTTCCTCGTCATCAATTGCATCGAGACATCCAAACTGGGCGCGCGAGGCATTGTGCGGCGCGGAAGGCTCCTCGTATATCTGGGCGAATATACGGCCCGCAGGTTTGCCATTCCTGCGGGCGAGCCAGAACCGCGACTGGACGCTTTTGAAGTGAGGGTTCAGCCTGGGTGAGAACAACCCCCACCGGTCCGCATCAAGCGGCGGGGCGAAACCTTCATGGCCTTTGTAAAGTAGGCGGGGCAGCCGGCAAAAAGCGAGGAAATTTCTCAGACCATCCGCGGGGAAGACATCTACGGCACCTGCGGCCCCGCTCACTTTGCTGCTCCG
>JAFMSB010000354.1 GCA_017353815.1 Methylocapsa sp.
GGCACCGGGGATGGGGCTGGGGCGCGCCCGTTGCCGCCGGAGTTGCCACCGGCCTCGCGCTCGGCGCGCTTGCTGGAGCTGCCGCCTCCTACCCGTATTACGGTTACTACGGCGGGTGCTCCTGGCAGAACCGGCCAGTCTACGACAGCTGGGGCAACTTTGCCGGCTATGCTCCGGTTCAGGTTTGCTACTGAGGCTTACCTCGCGCGCGGGGCGGGGCCGATGCCCGTCCCGGCGCAGACTTGACTTATTTGTGTTTTTCAGCTTGCGCCGCCGCAACCTTTTTCTTCGGCGGGCGTTTCCACCGCAGGTGCGCAGCCGCACAGGCCAAGCAGCCAAGAATGCTTACGTTGCCGGGTACGGGCCGCCAAGGAGGGGACAGAAAATGATTGACTCCCGGTTTGAGATTGGACGGCAGTTCTTAAGATACTCCATGGCGGGAATTGCCGCTTCCTGTTTGGGTGTGGCTGTATTTGCGGCGCCCCTGACAATGACGCCAAAAGCCAGGCTGGACGACCCCGGCCGGGCAAACGCTGCCAAATCGGCGTTCGCTCCGCTCGCTCCGGGACCGGCATTTCAGCTCGGCCGCTCCGGGCCTGGCGAAGACGAAGATTGCGTACGGGTGACGCGCATCACCGGTCCCGATGGGCGGGTTTATGTCACGCGAGGGCTGATCTGCCAAGAATAAAAGCGCAGCCGCTGCCGCAAGGGTCGAAAGGCGCAGTGCATCCTTGGAGACGCATCCCGCCGCGAGATGGCCAGTTGGAGGGCTCGTAACTCGTAACCGGAAGCCCATATTGAGCGCAAATATAGACCTTAAAGAGCGGCCTTCGCCTTGAGGCCGCGGGCGGCCGCTATTTGCCTTATTTCGGCCGCGCCTTTGTCCTGATATAAGACGGTTGGCCTGTTTCGTGGCCGGCAGCCTGGCTTGTGCCGTGCCGCCGCGAACGGATTTGTCCTGGTGCCAGAGGCTTTGCCATTTGGCCGAGGACCAGGCCCGAGGGGTGGCAAAACGCTTGCCAAAACGCATCGGCGTCATCCGCCTGGCGGAGGTGATAGGCTCGGCAGCGGCCCGGAATTTCCCCGCGGCTTCTTGCCGCGGCCGGCGTTGGCGCCGCAGCCCATAAATCAGGACAATCCATGCCTACGATTGCTTTGGTCGATGACGACCGCAACATTCTGGACTCGGTGGCGATCGCACTCGAAGGCGAGGGCTACCGTGTGCAGACCTACACGGATGGAACGACGGCGCTCGATGGCTTGAAAAGCGCTCCCCCCGATCTCGCCATCTTCGACATTAAAATGCCCCGCATGGACGGGATGGAGCTGCTCCGCAGGTTCCGCCAAAAGTCGGATGTCCCGGTAATTTTCCTCACATCGAAGGACGAAGAAATCGACGAGCTGTTCGGTCTCAAAATGGGAGCCGACGATTTTATCCGCAAACCCTTCTCGCAGCGGCTGCTCGTTGAACGTGTGAAAGCCATTTTGCGCCGTGCCGCCCACAAAGAGCCCGGCGCGCAAAAGGAAGCCGAGGCGAAAATTCTCGAGCGGGGCGCATTGAAGATGGATCCCGAGCGCCATTCCTGCACCTGGAAAAACGATCCTGTAACCCTAACCGTGACCGAGTTTCTCATTCTTCAAGCGCTTGCGGCAAGGCCCGGCGTCGTAAAAAGCCGCAATGCCTTGATGGACGCAGCCTATGATGATCAGGTTTACGTCGACGACCGGACGATCGATAGCCACATCAAGAGATTGCGCAAGAAATTCAAGGCTGTCGACGAAGATTTCGAAATGATCGAGACTCTTTACGGTGTTGGCTACCGGTTCCGGGAGTAAACTTGTGCTTGCCTGAATTGTAGCGCATAAACCGGTTGCTCGTGCCCGCGCTTGGGCCAGGAGGTTTGCGGAATTTGCTGGGTGAGACACCGGCGGGCATTTTGCAGAATGCTTGTTACTAAGGTTGGAATCACTTCACGCTCCTCGCAATGATGCTGGATACGCCGTTTTCCTGCCTCTTCCCGGCGGCAAGCCCCGGCGGGAGTGCTTGTTACCAAGAAAAATTGAGCCAGGCCGCAAGGTTATTGGGCAGAATTTTCTGCGCCCGGATTCGGGGCGGCTGACCGATGAGTATCGAAGCACACGAGGAACTAACGGGCTTCGAAAGGCTGAGCGGGGCGGGCCGGAAGATCAAGCGTATTCGCCGGAATCTTGCGCTGCGTCTGCGGGGAGTTGCCCGGGCGGTTCGCGCCCGCCTTTCGTCTCCGCTCACCCGCCGGATCGTGCTGCTCAATCTCGGCGGTCTTGCAGCGCTCCTCGCGGGGTTAATTTACCTCAGCCACTTTCGCGAAGGCCTGATTGACGCCAGGATAAACAGTCTGCAGGTGCAGGCAGAAATCATCGCCGCGGCAATTGCAGCTTCAGCGACTGTCGAAACCGACTCCATTGCTATTGACCCTGAGAAGCTGCTCCAACTTTCGCCGGGCGAAAGTTATGCTCCCGGAGATGAAACTTCGCCCTCCCTCGAGTTTTCGATCAACCCGGAGCGCATTGGCCCCGTTCTCCATCGGCTCGCATCGCCAACCCGGACGCGGGCACGAATTTATGATCGCGACGGCTATTTGCTGCTGGACTCCCAGTCTTTGACCAGCCGGTCGAACATTCTGCGGTTCGATTTGGAGCCGCCCGCCAAGCAAGAGGTCTTATCGCTCTGGCCACGCCTGCGCAATGCGACAGGGCGGCTCGTTGGATTTTTCGGCCTCCCTCCCTATGAGGATATCGGCACGGGCAATGGACGAAATTACCCCGAGGTGGCACAAGCATTGACGGGCAACGCGCAATCCACCGTCGGCGTGGACG
>JAFMSB010000355.1 GCA_017353815.1 Methylocapsa sp.
GCTCGTGCCCCCCCCTCGCAAGACGACTGCGGCACTGAACTCCCGGCAAGTTGCGATCGCTTTGGGGATGCTCTCGATGCTGCGCGGGAGAACAACGCCGAGTGGAACCTGGCGGTAGTTCGAGGCATCGGTTGCATAAAGCGCACGGCTCCCCGCATCGAAACGCACCTCGCCGTCCACGACCTTTGCGAGGTGCTGGCCTAGCACGATGCGCCGCTTGTCGGAGATAGGTTCATATTCAGCCGCGATACGGCCGCTTGGAGTGCGAATGACCCGGCGGCCGGACGATTGCGATGGGCGCTCATCATGCATGTGTTGAAGTGCCATAGCCGCCTCCATTTGCTAGCCAGAGGAGCATCAGATCGCGAATTTCTCCGCATCCTTTTCCTTGAAAGCGAGGCCCAGGCCCGGAGTTGACAGATCCGGGCAAATGGCGCCTTTCACGGGCCGGGGAGCGCCGTCGAACAGCATGTTTTCGATGCGGACATGGTCGTAAAACCATTCGAGATTTTTGAGCTGCGGGGCAGCCGCAGCAGCGTGCAGATGAAGCGCCGGCGCGGTATGCGCGGAAAAAGGCACCGCAAACGCTTCCGCAAGCGCGGCCGCCTTCAAAAACCCCGTGAAACCGCCGCAACGTGTCGCATCGGCTTGCAGGACATCGACGGCCCGCGCCTCAAGCATGCGGCGGAAATAATAGGGCTCATAGCCATATTCCCCTGCTGCAATCTCGATGCCCGGAGGTGCGCAATCGCGCATCAGCCGCAGGCCGTCGAGATCATCGCTGGAAACCGGCTCCTCGAACCAAGTGACGCCAAGATCATAGCAATTCTGTGCAAATGCCAGCGCCTGCTTGCGGTTCAGGGCGCCATTGGCGTCGACATAGAGCTCGGCTCCGCCGATCGCTGAACGGGCCACCGCAACGCGCTCCGGATCTCGCGCTAGATCACGGCCCACTTTCATCTTGACCGCCTTGCAGCCATCGCGCCCGGCCCAGCAAGCGAGCTGGTCTTTGAGCCTCTTATCCGTATAGGAAGTAAATCCGCCGCTGCCATAGATTGTGACCTCGCCCCGCTGCGCGCCCAAGAGCCGCACCGCCGGGAGCTCGAGCAGTTTCGCTTTGAGATCCCAGAGCGCAACGTCGACTGCCGAGATGGCGCAGGCGCAAACGCCCCGCCAGCCGAGATTGCGCACCTTGCCGGCCATTTCAGCCCACAGGCGTGGAACATCGAAGGCATCCCGCCCGGCGATGGCCCCGGCGAGCGCTTCTGTGATGACCTCGCGCGCGGCGGCGCTCGCATAGGTGTAACCCAAGCCCGTCTGCCCCCCGCCCGAGACTTCGGCGAGGACCAGAATTGTGGCATCCCACTCGAGTGTGCCATCGGATTCCGGCGCATCGGTCGGAATGCGGAAAGCGCGGGTTGTGACGCGCTCGACGGCCGCCTCGCTTGCCCGCATTATTCTCGCCCTAGACAAGCTCGCGCACGGTATCCGAGGCAATCGTCAGCGCAATTTTTCCGCGCTCGGGCGTGCCCCGTGCAAGCGACTCGGCCAGATGGACCATTTGTTTAAAGGTGGCCTTGGGCGACATCGGCGGCTCGTGCGGATCGACGACGGCTTCGATAAGCGCGGGGCCCGGCGCAGCAAGTGCCTCACTCAGAATCTCGCCGCAGCGCGCCGGGTCTTCGATTGTGTAGCCTTGAAGGCCAAAGCCCTTTGCCACGGTCGCAAAGTCGATCGGCTCTAGATCGCAAGCATATTCGGGATTGCCAAGAAACACCATCTGCTCCCATTTGATCTGGCCGAGCAGATTGTTCTTTATTACGATAATCTTTACTGGAAGATCGTACTTTAAGCAGGTTGCTAGCTCACCCATCAGCATCGTCAACCCGCCATCGCCGATGAAGCAGATGGCCTGGCGCTCAGGATAGGCAACCGCCGCCGCGACCGCGTAGGGCAACCCGCAGGCCATGCTTGCAAGCGTGCCCGAGCAAGAAAATTTCATACCCTCGCGGATCATGAGGTGCCTTGCAGCCCAGGTGGTGATCGTGCCGGAGTCGGTCGCAATAATCGCGCCATCGCGCAGCAGCTTGTTTAACTCATGTGCCACGACTTGCGGCTTCATGGGCTTGTCTTGACGCGTGCCCCTCGCCAGCATGAGTTCGTTCCATTCTTTCACGCTCGCCTGCGCGGTTTCCAAGAAGGAGCGATCGCCGCGGTATTCGAGCCGGGGGAGCAACGCTTGCAGGACTCTTGCTGTATCGCCAACGAGCCCGGCTTCGACTGGATAGCGAAGGCCGATACGCTGCGGATCGAGATCAATCTGGACCGCGCGCGCCTTGCCCGGCTTGGGATAAAACTCGATGTAAGGGAAATTGCTGCCCGTGATCAGCAGCGTGTCGCATTCCTCGAGCGCTTCCTGCGACGGCTTGGTTCCAAGGAGTCCAACACCGCCCGTCGAGTAAGGACTGTCGTCGGGAAGCGCGCCTTTTCCGAGAAGGGCCTTTACTACGGGCGCTCCCAGCCGCTCGGCCATTGCCGCGAGCTCGCGCGTTGCGCCGAGCGCCCCTTGGCCGGCGAGAATGGCGGTCTTCTTGCCGGAATTGAGAACAGAGGCTGCCCGTTCGAGCTGCGACTCGCTCGGAAGGCGCGCAGAATAGGCCATCACGTCGGATACATGACCCGGCACATTCCGCTCTGAGCGCATGCTGCTCTCGACCTTGTGCGACTGAACATCGACGGGCATGGTGACGTGGGCAACGCCGCGGTGCGCGAGCGCGGTGCGGCAGGCAAGCTCAACAATGTTTTCGACATGGTTTGGCTCCATCACGCGGGCGTTATAGACG
>JAFMSB010000356.1 GCA_017353815.1 Methylocapsa sp.
GCGAAGGTGCTTTACGAAATCGTCGATAATCATCTGAGTGCCCCGGCTGAGCGAATAACACACCCCGGGCTGTTCGGTTCCCAATAATCGAATGCCTCACGGGCCAGGGGCGTCTGCTCGACCCCGCGGAAACGCCCATTGCGGCAGTCGTTGGGCCGCCGTCGAGGTCGGTGCTCATCGGGAATAATATCAAGCCGTCAGGGAAGGATCAAATGAATACGGATCTACGTGGTGGGTAGAGGAGGCGAGGGCGATGTTCGAGAGCCGGACACAAGAAGGGCAAGATGTCAAGACGGAGATCACCAAATACGGCGGCATCCGTTCATACACTGACGATGGCAGGCAGCTTCGAATAAATGCCGATGGCACCGTTCGTATTGATCGGCCCATTTCCATCGATGGAAGAACGATCGAGATAGTTCATTTCCAAGGGAGGTAGAAAAATGGTTGGCCCGGCGGCACACTGGCTCTCTGCGGCGACGCCGTGAAAGGTTTTGGAAGTTCGCTCTTCCTACGGCAACGAGCGCAGTTCGTGCACGCTGAAGAGCTTTTGCTCATCGAACCAGACGTTGACCGGCTGCCAGCCAGCCAAACGCGCCAGCTCTTGAAACTGGCCGGGCGAATATTTGTAGGAATTCTCCGTGTGAATGGTTTCCCCGGCAGCAAACCAGAACTGCCTGCCAAGCACGCTCATGGCGTGATTTTTCTTGGAAACAAGGTGCATCTCGATCCTTCCCTCGCGAGGATTGTAGATCGCTTCGTGACGAAAGGCATCCAGATCAAAAGTTCCCTCGAGCTCGCTGTTTATGCGCCTCAAGAGGTTGAGATTGAAGGCTGCGGTGACCCCGGCCGCGTCATTATAGGCGCAGATGAGCGTGCGGGGGTCCTTCTTGAGATCGACGCCAACCGCAATGCGCCCGCCGGGAGAAAGCGTGTCCCGCATATTGCGCAAAAGCCCGGCGGCAGCGGAGGGAGAATAATTGCCGATTGTTGATCCGGGAAAAAACCCAAGTTTTGGGCACGAAGCAAATGCTGGGGGCAGGGGAACGGCTTGGCAAAAATCGGCCGCGATTGCGTGCACTTCAAGCAAGGGGAATCGTGACCGGAGGCGATTCTTTGCCCTTAGGAGAGCATCTTGCGAGACATCGATGGGCACATAGGCGCGAAGATTATACATGTGCCCGAGCAAAAGTTCTGTTTTGCGGCTTAGGCCCGAGCCGAATTCGATGAGGACTGCAGCGTCCGGCATTTCGCTGGCGAGCTCGCCGGCATGGGTTTTCAGGACCGCTATCTCCGCGCGGGGAAGATAATATTCCGGAAGCTCCGTTATCTGCTCGAAAAGTTCACTGCCTCTTGCGTCGTAAAAATACTTGCAGGGAAGGCTTTTGCGCGGGTTCGAGAGGCCTTTTAGAACGCTCGCGGCAAATTCCTGGTTTGGATGGAGAGCGGCCGCGGGGCGGGCTCGGCTAAGATCCGGTCTCATGCGGCATCCGCGGCGAGGCGCAGCCCGGTAAACTGCCATCGCTGGTGGGGATAAAAGAAATTGCGGTACGTTGCGCGCGAATGCCCTTGCGGCGTGGCGCGAGAAGAGCCGCGCAAAACATGCTGGCTGCACATGAACTTGGCGTTGTATTCGGCGAGCGGCCCCGGCGGCGGGCGATAGCCGGGATAGGGAAGATAGGCGCTTCCCGTCCATTGCCATACTTCACCAATCATCTGCCGGGCTGCACCTTCCCGGGCCGCAACCTCCCATTCGAATTCGGTGGGCAGCCGGTAACCGGCCCAGCGCGCATAGGCATCGGCCTCATAATAGCTGATATGCGCAACGGGAGCCGCCGGCTCGACAGGCCTCATACCCTCAAGCGTCATGGCGCTCCACTCCCCGTCCCGCTCTTCCCAGTAAAGCGGGGTCTGCCAGCCCTCCCGGGCGATAAGACTCCAGCCGTCCGAAAGCCAAAGCGCCGGGGTCCGATAGCCGCCGTTGGCGATAAACGCGAGCCATTCGGCGTTGGTCACAAGACGATCGGCCAGGCGGAAAGGCTGCAGGTACTGGCGGTGGCGGGGCATTTCATTATCCCAGGCGAAGCCCTTGCCCGGGTGGCCGATCTCATAGATGCCGCTGCCAAATGCTACCCACCGCAGCGGCTCTGGCGCTTTTGGCTGCTTCGGGTGCGGCCGGGGCGGGCGGGAGGCCGGGCGCAGCGGATTTGCGGCAAAAAGCGCAAGGATATCGGTTAGCATCAGCTCCTGATGCTGCTGCTCATGGTTGATGCCGATCTCAAGCAGACACTCGATTTCCGGGCCGGGTGGAACAGACCTTGAAAACAGTTCCTCGAGCCCTTCCTCAACGTGGGCCCGGTAGGCGAGGACCGTTTCGCAGGATGGCCGGGTGAGGACGCCCCGCTTGGGACGCGGCTGACGCGGCCCAAGCGATTCATAGTATGAGTTAAAGCAGTAGTGGAATGCCTCATCGAAGAGCCGATAACCCTTAAGATGCGGCGCCAAAATCACCGTCTCGAAAAACCAGCTCGTGTGGGCAAGATGCCATTTCGTTGGGCTCGCATCGTCCATGGCCTGAACGGTCATGTCTTCCGCGCTGAGCGTGCTTGTCAGCTCGAGGGAATAGCGCCGGGTTGCAAAGAGGCGCTCGCGAAGCTGTGAAGCGCCGCAGGACGCGGTATGGCTGGGGGATGCCAATCCTGTCATAGCCGCTCCTTTGGCGGTCAAACCGCCCTCCGGCCCAAATGTTCCGCTCCCGCTAGGGTTAACTTTTAGACTCGGGCATGGTTTCATCACGGCCGCGTTAACTCGTGCCTTGAACGCGGCCGCCGCGCTGCCGC
>JAFMSB010000357.1 GCA_017353815.1 Methylocapsa sp.
TCCAAATCCCGCAGAGGCAGGCGATTGTGGAAGGAGAATTCGCGTGGCGCGCCGGAACATCAACGATTTTCCCGCCTCGCGGTTGCGCGCGAGCGGAACTTTACCGGAGCGTCTGGAAAGCCCGTTAGCCTCTCAGGCAGACTGCTGCCGTTGCGCGTTGGCAGGGCCAATGACGCGGCCCCGGCGGAAACCGGAAAGTCATGCGGTCAGCAATTTCGGGAAAAACGTTCCCATCATATGTTCCGTGGGCGGCAAACGCTGCCCGGGATGCGCACGATGACTCCTCGTGCGATCATTCGAGCCAAGTGTCCAGCGTTGTGGCAGACCCTTTTCCGTCCTTCGAATCCATCCTCACCGTCCAGCCCGGAGTACCGGCCTCGCTGCGCACAAATGAAGGGCGGCCGCGGATCAAATCGGTGCGTGCGGGATGCCGTGAAGTCAGCATCGGCAAAGAACCGGCCTGCGATTTTCGCGGGCGAGATTATCAGGATGCCGGATCCCATCTTCACGCCGCGCCAAACCAAAACTCTTGTTTTGGTCTAAAGTTCTGCAATAGAAGCTGCTATCGCAAAGCTCGCTTTGCAGGCGCAATCCCAAACACGGATGAGAGATGGGCTAAAGCGGCCGCCCATTTATCCTGAAGACGACGAGCTTCTCCTCGATGCAGACTTACATCGCAGCTGGCTTCCCGCAATGAGCTTAGCCATCGAGGGAACCGCCATGGTCCGGTTTCAACCGCATCAAATAACCGGTCGATTTTACACAATTGAGACGAGGCGGCTGTTTCCACCTTGTAGGATTTTTGACCTCGACCTTACCAAAATGTTTCACGTGAAACATTTTTAGAATAATTCTAATTCACGACTCCATCCCCGGCGTGTGGGATTGCGGGAGAACCGCGAGCGGGATCGTACAGATATCCTTCCGCTTCTACGGATGCTGCCCTTCCGAAGCGGGGTTACTGCGGGATTTGTTGCGGCGGCAGGCATGTAAGCTGCGGTGTCTCAGTCAGAGTCACACTGCAAAGAGTGATCTTGCCTGTCTGATTGTCCACCACGAAGACCCCCGGGCTCAGGGTCATCGTCGTGTGCGGCTTGGGCGCGAAGGTAATCGCCGGGAAGGCGGTCGTGGAGTAGCGGGGCGCCGTTTGTGCCAGGGACTGGCCCGCAACAAATTCCATGGCAGCACAACAGGCAGCTTTGCTCAGCTTAATCATCGGCTATTCGCTGGCTTCGGCGGCCTCCGCCATTTCCGGTTCGCGGGCCAACTCGTCCGCCGTTGCTGGCTTGGAAGTTGCGGGGAGCGGAAAGCTTGGGCACATCGGCGTTGGGATTTCGACTTCGACCTCGAGCGTCGAGACGATCTCGCCGCGCTCCATCTTAACCGAAATTCCTTCCTGCTCGACCGGAAAATGCTTGGCAATCACGCCAAGGATTTCCTCGCGCAAGATTGCGATGAGATCGGATTTGCCCGAGACAGCGCGCTCATGCGCAAGCAGAATCTGCAGCCGTTCGCGGGCAACGGGGGCGGTGGTGCTCTGCGGGCGCTTGAATAAATTCATGAGCCTCATGCTGCCGCCCTCCGTCCAAAAATCTTCCCAAATAAACTTTTGCGATCCCTTGGAATGACCATTTCCAGCGATTCGCCGTTGAGTCTCTTGGCGGCGTCGAAATAGGCGCGGGCGGGCGCGCTTAGCGGAGCGTTCAAGGTGACGGGCGAGCCGAGGTTGGACGCTCGCAACACCTCTGTGCTTTCGGGGATGATTCCAAGCAAGGGTATCGACAAAATCTCAAGCACGTCGTCGATATTAAGCATTTCGCCGCGGCCCGCGCGCGCCGCATCGAAACGGGTGAGAAGGAGATGCTTTTGCACCCGTTCGCCTTTCTCCGCCTTTTCGGTCTTGGAATCGAGAAGCCCAATGATCCTGTCGGAGTCGCGCACCGAGGAGACCTCGGGGTTAGTGACAACAATGGCAATATCCGCATGGCGCATGGCAAGCGTCGCGCCGCGCTCGATGCCGGCCGGGCTGTCGCAAATCACCCAGTCGAACTTTTCCTTGAGCTCGCCGATGACCTTTTCGACGCCTTCATCCGTAAGAGCGTCTTTGTCGCGGGTTTGCGACGCGGGCAGCAGCGACAGCGTGGGCACGCGCTTGTCGCGAATAAGAGCCTGCACGAGCTTGGCATCGCCTTGAACGACGTTGATGAGATCGTAGACGACGCGCCGCTCCGCTCCCATGACGAGATCGAGATTGCGCAGCCCGACGTCGAAATCGACGACCACCACATCCTTTCCGGCCGTTGCGAGCGCCGCGCCGAGCGCCGCGGTCGAAGTCGTCTTGCCGACGCCGCCCTTACCCGAAGTTACGACCAGAACTTTGGCCATTTGCTATCTCCCGGTTTCGCTCAGTCCTGAGCCATGATCATTGAGTCGCCATCGAGCCACACCTGAACCTGCTTGCCGCGCAAATGCTCGGGCATGTCGTCGGCGACCATATAAAGGCCGTCAATCGATAACAGTTCGGCTTCGAGCTTGCGGCAGAAAATCCGCGCGCGCGCATTGCGCGATCCGGCGATGGCCCTGCCGCGCAACGGCCCGTAGATATGGATCGAGCCCCCGGCGACCACTTCTGCCCCGGATGCAACCGATCCGACGATGACCACGTCGCCTTCGGGATGGACGATGCTCTGGCCGGAGCGCACCGACTGGTCGAGCAAGAGGGAGTTCGGGAGCCGGGCGGGCGTGGCTTGGGGTTGCGGCTGCGCGGCGGCAAGGGCGCTCGCCGCGCCGGAAGCGGCCGCGGCCGGCTCGGCACCGGAATCGGAATCGGAAAA
>JAFMSB010000358.1 GCA_017353815.1 Methylocapsa sp.
CAAAGACCGTTGCCTTCCCGCCCTCTAAGCGCCTCGAAATCATGGAGCGGACCTTGCTGGGCCCAGTACAAGGGAGCAGTTTCAGGATGCTTTCTTGCGGACAAATTTCGTTATAAACGGCACAAGAAAACTGCGTTTTCCCCGGGAGATCTCGGGGCAGCCGACGAGTTTGCGCGTGAGCTCCCGGATAGCGATTGCGGGTTTTGCCGTGGCCTCGATTTCTGCGAGCATTTGCCCATTATTGGCGGCAATCCCAAAAAGCTTCGGCTCGAAGGCGATGATCGCTGAGGGGGCAACGCCCACCGCCTTGGCGAATTCGCTTACGTTAATTTCCGGCCGTTTCGGGATTCCGACCACATTCATCACAAGCCGTGGCGCCACGTCATGAGCCCGCGCCGCGCGCAGGGCTTCGAGCAAATTCTTCGCATTGCGCAAGCTCGCGAGATCCGGGACCGCGACAATAACCGCCTCGTCGGCATTAACAAGCATGCGCTTCTTCCAGGCCGTCCAGCCAAGCGGGACATCCAGGATCACGCAGGGCGTCGTCGCACGCAAAATGTCGGCCAGATGGTCGAATCCAGTCTCGGCAAAATCATATAACCGGTCAAGGCTTCCAGGCGCAGCGAGCATGCTGAGTTTTTCGCTGCATTTTGCCAGCAGGCGGTCGACGAAAGTCTCGTCGATTCTATCGGGAGCAAATACGGCATCGGCAATGCCCTGTGGCGGGTCTTGGTTATAGTCGAGCCCAGCTGTGCCAAAGCCGAGGTCCATGTCGGCAAGAACGGTTTGAATACTAAGATCGCGCGCGGCGGAGTAGGCGATATTGTGCGCAAGCGTGGATGCTCCTGTCCCGCCTTTTGCCCCCGTGATGGCAATGATTTTGCCAAGTGGCGCCGCGCCGCTGGTTATGTAGAGATGTGAGATCGTGCGGATGAATTCGAGAACGTTTGAGGGCGCGACAAGATAATCGCTGACACCACGCGCTAAAAGCTCGCGGTAGAGAAGGATATCGTTGTATCTGCCAATGACGACAACTTTGGTGCCGGGATCGCAAAATTCGGCGAGCGCCGCGAGATGGGACAGAAGCTCGGGGCCGTTTGCGGCAGTATCGAGAACGATGATATTTGGCGTAGGCGCTTCTCGAAAAGCGGCAATAGCAGCAGCTGGGCCGCCCATCTGCGCCGACACATGGGCGCGTTCCATCCGGCGGTCGGTTGCGGCGGCCTCGATGATGCGCGCCGTCTCCTCTGCTTCGCAGAATGCCTGCAAAGAAATTCGCGGGACCGGGGCAATCAGGCTGCAATCGGAAACGGCTTGGGCCTTCATTATTGCTGTCCACCCTCTGCAGTAGCTCCAACGCCACTGATTGATTGCGAGGTCATCCGCCACGTGCTGGGGTCCAAGGCCTTGCGGCGGTTGTCGATGGCGCGCGTGCGCATATCTGTATCCGCAGGCGCTTCTGCTTGCGGCGATACGAGATCGCGCGGATCGGCGACCTGGGCCGCAAACGCGGTTTGGTATGCGCAACCAAAATTCCAGTAGGGCTTATTGCTCCAATCTTCGGCAGGGCCGCTGCCTATCCCAAGATCGCGCGGCCACTGTCCGCAGCGGTCGCCGACTGTCGCCTTCAGGCCGGAAAATCTCAGGCGCATGGGCGCGATCGGATTGGGCCCGGCCGGATAGGGAGCGACGATCATCCCGGCATGCACGCCTGCGCGATAGAGGGCATGGCGGACCGGCTCCACGGAGGGGAAGCCGCTCGGAGTATCCGGAGGCATAATTACAATCGGGCCGCGGCCAAATTTGCGGTAGAGGATCGCGAATTCGCGAAGCCTTGCGGCCGAACGGCCATCGAACCGGCCGCTTACCGGCTCAACAAGAATTTGAAGCCTATACGGCATCTCGTCCAGCACAATCGGATGCCTCACCTGGTAATCGTCCTGAGGAATCGACGACACGGCCATCCGGTTAGTCGTGCCGCATCCGGCGAGCGCCAAGACCACGCCGCTGGAGAGAAGTTGGCACGGTAATGCCCTCGCTCGCTGAATCGGGGGGCTGGCGGAGCAAGCCATGAGCCTTTTGAGATGCCGCCTCAGCTTGTTTCGCATATCGGGCTCTTAATCCTCAATGAATCCCACGGGTCCCCTGTAATCTTCGACGGCCTCTGGATTGCCGGGCGAAGCGTAGAGCTTGTTAATCCTCCCCAGGAACCAGGTTTGAGGGTCGCTAGCGTCGGCAAAGCCATCGGTCGGCTTGGCGATTTCGTTTGCTTGCACGGGCTTGACGATATAAGGGGTCACGATGATCATGAGCTCTGTCTCGTTTTTCTGGTAATCGCGCGAGCGGAAAAGCGTGCCAAGAATGGGCAGGTCGAGGAGCCCCGGAAGGCCGTTGATGGCTTGCCGCGAAATTGTTTGGAGAAGCCCCGCAGACGCGATGGATCCCCCCGAAGGAATTTCAACTGTCGTCTGGTTCTTGCGAGTGAGTAAACCGGGTACGAAGGTGCCGAAAACCGTCTGACCAGTCTGAGTATCAATTTCGGTCACTTCCGTCGCGAGATGGAGCTCGATGCGGCCCTCCGCCAAAACGGTGGGGGTAAATCTCAAAGTGACGCCGTAAGGCTGAAAAATGGCGCCGCCGCCGGTACATCCTCCGCCTTGGCAAACGGACGGGCCGGGAATTGGTATCTCGCCTCCGACGGTGAGAATCGCGCTCTCGCCGGATACGGCGGATACTGTTGGCTCAGCGAGGATGCGCGTGACGCCGTAACGCTCGAAAGCTTGCAGCGTCGCACTCAGCGTATTGTTCGAATTATGCGCCGTCAGTGCCGTGGC
>JAFMSB010000359.1 GCA_017353815.1 Methylocapsa sp.
CGGCGCCTCATTTTTCTGCAGTATTTTGGCAATTTGATCCTGCACGCCCGCTTGCGCATCTCCACGGGCCGGGCTCATGTCCTGCGAGGACCGCTCCGGCGCAATTTTCGGCGCGGCGAGAGCCCCGGGCGGCGCTCCTCTTCTGAGCCGCGTCTCGGCGGTGTCATTGGCCTTTGGCACCTTTGCCGGCCCGGGAGGCACGGCGCGCGAAAACAGCAGCGGGCCCGAATGGCGGCCCCTTTGCCAAAGCAGCGCATTGAACAGGGTCGCGACAAAAGCCGCGGCAAAGAATCCGGCTGCGAGGTAGGGCGCGATGCGCCGTCCTTTTCGCCGCAATGAGCGTGCCGTGCGGCTCTTTGGGCTGCCAGGCGCTGCCCGGGAATGTTCCGGATTTGGCGCCGCTCCGGTCAAAGCAAAATCGCCGTCGCCGGCGGCCAGGGCCTCACGCAATTTTTTTGACCGCCCTTTGGTTTGTGATTGGGACCTCGGAGCACGTGACTTTTGGCGCCGTCGCGATTGTAACCGGCCCCGCTCTAGCGCGTGCCGCGGCACGGCCATCGACGGGCAGGCGAATTTCCACGCATGTCCCCCGGCCCGGCTCGCTCGCGATCTTCAGCCCGCCGCCCAGTGCGCCAATGAGGCCGCACACGATCGAAATGCCAAGCCCGGTGCCTTGCCCCCCGGATGAATTCTTTCCTTGGAAAAAAGGATTGCCGAGCCGGGAAAGATCCGCCGCATTGATGCCGGTGCCCGTATCGGTCACCCGGACGACAAAAGTGGCCGCCTTCGCGCGTGCCTCGATGGTAACGCGGCCGCCTGCAGGCGTGAATTTAATTGCGTTCGAGACGAGGTTGGCGAGAATTTGCGTAAACAGGCGGCGGTCGCAAACGACCGGCCCAAGCGCAGGCAGATAAGCGCGCAGAAGCGCGATACCTCTTTGCCGCGCTTGAAGCGCGAACATGCCGCAACAAAAATCGATTTGCTGCGCAGCGTCGATCTGCTCGAGCGTCACCTGGACACTGCCCGACTGAATGAGAGACATATCTGTGATTGCGTTGACAATCGAAAGGAGATGCTGCGCGGATTGATGAATGATCTTTGCGTATTCGCGCTGCTTATCAGGCCCGGGCAGAGTGCCGCCGCAGTTTGCAAGCAGTTCCGCAAAACCGGCGATGGCGTTGAGCGGCGCGCGGATTTCATGGCTCGCATGGGCAAAAAAATGATCCTTTGCAATTTTTCCAGCTAAGCCGCCCGCGCGGGCAGGCTCAAAATCTGCCCCGCGGTGCTTCACCGCCTTTTCCCGCTTTGGCAAAGTCCTCAAACCAGGGCTCCCTCTTGCGCGCGATTCTGCAGAACCCCGCGCGAGCGGCAGCCTGCCAGAGGGGTATTTAACAATTCCCTCTAATTTTAGCGAAGCCTTGCTTGTGCCGCGGGGAAGAGCGGGAAATTCGTCCTATGGTTGAGAAGCCGTTGCTTTTACCCGCCGGCAACAGCAGATCAGTTGACGGGCATGCTGGCGAGACGTCTCGATCCGCCGGAACAAAGCGCCGGTCTCCGCCGCTCGTTGATACCTCCGCGCCCCGGCATTAAGTTAAGGCCGGGCGGACCATGATAAACGGGCCGTTAATTGGAGGAGCATCTATGTCGCGTAGAATATTCATTGCCTTGCTGAGTTTGAGTTCTGCTTTGGTTTTGATGCCGCAAATTTCGCTAGCGGCGAAAAATTATGTCGCCGGCGCTATGAAACACACCCAGCAAGCCATTGAACACGGCCGGAGGGGACATGCAAAGGCGCTCACCATACACGCCGAGGCTGCGCTAAGGGACGCCAAGGCGGAGGAAAAGGTAAAACCCAATCCCCATATTGAAGAAGCGATCAAGCATCTCGAACAAGCTCTCGCCGAGGGCAGAAACGGAAACGCCGAGGGAGGGACGACTCACGCCGAAGGTGCGCTCCGCGAGTTGGAACAGGGTAAGTAGAGCGGTGCTGGGCAATGCGGTAGGTGCGTTTGTGCGAGATTGCGTCAATGAATTGCAAGGATATCGAAAGCTCTCATGACTGAGATGGGAAACGCCGTAAACCTCGACGAGATCGTCGAGAACTTTGACTATTTGGACGAGTGGGAGGACCGGTACCGCTATCTCATCGAGCTTGGCCGTACGCTCGAGCCTTTGGACGAGGCGGCCTATTGCGACAAAAACAAGGTGCGCGGTTGCGCAAGCCAGGTATGGCTCGAAACGACGGTTGTGCGGAACGGCGGAGCGGGCCCGGTTCTTTTCTTTAAGGGGGACAGTGATGCCCATATCGTGCGCGGACTCATCGCTTTGCTGCTTGCGCTTTATTCCGGCGAGACGGCGGCGCGGATAGTGGCGATCAACGCCCAAGGCTTATTTGACAAGCTCGGGCTTTCGACACATTTGACGCCGCAGCGGGCAAACGGCGTGCGCGCGATGGCCGAGCGGATCAGAAGCGAGGCGCGGGCTGCGGCGGCCGCAGCCTGATATTGCGGCCTCGCGGCGGCGCCGTTAAATATCTGCAAGCCATCCTGCAAAGCTAGGGGCCACGTGACAGATATCGAGATTATTGGCGCGCCGCAGTCGGCCTTCGTCCGCGCCGCCCGCATGGCCTGCGAGGAAAAAGGCATCCCTTATCGCCTCACCTTGGCGGTCCCCCATACGCCGGAGGTCGGCTGCATTCACCCCTACGGCAAAATCCCCGTGATGCGGTATGGGGATTATGAGCTTTGCGAGTCGAAAGCCATTGCTTGCTTTGTCGACCGCGCCTTTCCCGGTCCCAAATTGTTTCCCGGTGATGCCAAACTGTTGGGCAAG
>JAFMSB010000052.1 GCA_017353815.1 Methylocapsa sp.
CGGGTCGAATATGTGGGAGCGGCAAGCCTTGCCGGTTCCGACGACCGTAAGCTCCTCGCTACGCTGCGCGCGAAAGGCCCGGCGGTGTTCCAAATTAGTGCAAATGGAAGAGACCGGTTTGAGCTCGCGGAAGGTGGCACCACTGCCGTTCCCCGCGCCGAGACGGTGCCGGAGGAGGCCCGCAGCGTGAGGGCACCAGGTGAGGCACGCGCCGGATGGAGGCAGGCGGAGACATCCGCCGCGGGCGCGGGTATGAAATCGAGCGAAACGGTTCCCGCTCCGGCAGCCAGCTTCAAAGGCAGGCCCGTGCCTTTGCCGCCCTCCCGGCCAGCAGGTTTGGAGAAGAACCCCGGCTTCAGCACCAAGCTCGCCTTGCGCCGGACGTCCTTTTAGCCACATCGGCCCAAGGATCGCGGTAAGTCGAAGGATGGACTCCCTGTCCTTTATCCGAGTGAGGAGCCTGGGATGAGCGACAGCAACAATAGTTCGCAAATTTCCGGTTATTTCTTGAAGTTGGCGGGAGTATTTATAGGAATTTCTGGCGTCCTATGGGCGTTAATGGAAGCGATTTCTCCAATCGCTGTTCTCCACGAGCAATATTGCTACTTCAGGTCTTGGGCGTTTTCGCCGATTTTGAAAATTCAAAAAGTCCCGGGAGTTGTGGGGGGATAAAGTCGGCCCGGTGGCGCGGCATGGGGACGTTTTGAGGCTCCGGAGAAGATTCCTGCGTAAGGCCAGACTTTGGGATGGGATTTGCGACCGCCAAATTCATTCCCACAAGAAAAGATTATGTTGCGGACGCGAGCGGCTACTCGCTTAGGGAAGACAAACCTGATTACATTTGTTACACGGTCTGGGCATGCAACACGTCTTACACGACCACGCTGGACGAATCGAGGTGTACCAAAACCAAATTGCGAACCATGAATGGCCGGGCTTCATTAAAGCCACCTGCGACATTTCCTTCCATCAAATTTATCGTGCCGTCCTTCTTCGCGTCCGGACTCCAAATTGCCTCTTGCAGTTAAAAGGAAGATTCGTCCACCGCGTCCGAAGATCCTTGGTTATAAACCGCAATCATATTCCCCTTTTGCAAGGGCATTGCAATTGCGCGCAGGGGCGGACTGAAATCCAGGCGCTGCGGAAGAAAGGCAGCAGGATAATAGCTGCTGCCGTGGTTCCGCGATGTTTCCCAGAGCGCGGCGGCTACAAACCGCCAAAATTCACGTTTTGCGCCTGCAACAACAAGCCGCCGTCTACCCCGGCGCCCGCCTCTGTGTTGAGCAATGAAACAATATTGGAACCAGAGGTTCCGGTTGAGCCGCCGTTGTTCACATCATTCATCGCCGAAAATCTTTCGATGAATGCCCGCAGTTTAGTCGGATTTTGGAAGTCGGCGAGATTTATTCGTTTTGATAGCGCGTTTGCCTGCACATCGATCGGCTCCATCGAAGTGAGCGGCGAAATGCCAAGCGCCGTTTGCACGACCGTTAGCAAATTCTTATCGCCGAGAATTCCATAAATGCTCGTCAGGCTCGGGGCATTTTCTTGAAAGTACAAAGCAAGCTGAACTCCTGGATTTTGCTGGCCTTGGGAGGTTTGGAGCGAATTTTCAAGGTAACGGTTAACGACATTTGCGGCCAGGGAGGGCGAGTTCGTCGTTGCGGGGCCGTTACTGGCGAAATCGAAAGCGAGCGCGAAGGCCCGGATGCTTGGGTTTCCGAGCGTGTTTGCGAGAGCAGTGCTGCTGTTTACGCCTTGAGCCAGAACCTCTTTCATAAGCCCTTTCTCATTGGTCCTATCGCCAAGGCCAAAGGCCGTCATGGCGTAATTAAAGAGACGCGGGTTGCTCACCAATTGGCTGGCCGAGGTCACTTTGCCGATATTCTGCTCGAAATATTTGGTTTGCGACGACACTTCCGGGCTCTGGGCCATGGCCGAGAGCCAACGGCTCATATTGCTGGTGATCGCCAGATAGGTCGAAATTGTGCTCATCGAAACTGCAACCGCCTCAGGAAGCCAAAGGGCGGGCCAAGTCCCGCGCGATCTGCGAATCAAGCAGTTCGATTCCCGTCGATGAATCTGGCATATATGTTCTCACAAAATCTCAACGCTGCATCCCGTCCTGGTCTTGCTGTACACGCTCAAGGCGGCTCCAGGCTGACGTCCCGAGCGGCCTGAGACTGCGGCTCTTTTGGCAAGGCTAAGCCGTGCTAACGAGCGCCCGGCTGGCGCTCGGGTGCGGCATCGGCAAAGGCCGGCAGCTCCCTTGCTGCGGCATCGGCGGCAGAAATATGCGGGTAGGCCGCCAAATCGAGGCCGTAGCGCCGCCCATTATAGACTTGCGGAACGAGACAAATGTCGGCGAGGCTTATCGCATTGCCAACCGCATGGCGGCCTGCGCTGGTTTTGAGGCGGGCCTCAATCGCGCCGAAACCGGCGGCAATCCAATGGCGGTTCCAGGCCGCGCGGGTATCAGGGCCGGCACCATAATCTGCGAGCAGTTTATCCCCCACCCGCAAATTGCCGAGCGGGTGAATATCGCAGGCAATCGTATAGGCAATTTCGAGGCAGATCGCACGCTGCCTAAGGCTTGCCGGAAGCAACGGAGGATCAGGATAAGCCGCGTCGAGATAGGCAATGATTGCAAGCGATTGGGCAAGAGTAAATCCATCCGGCTCGCGCCACAGAGGGACGAGGCCCGCCGGATTTTGCGCACGGTATTTTCCGGCTTTTTGCCCGCCAGCTTGCAGGTCGATTTCGACGTGCCTTGCCGCGATCTGCTTTAGATTTAAGGCAATTCTCACCCGGTAGGCGGCGCTCGAGCGCCAATAGCCAAACAGAGTTGGCTCAGAGGGCAGGGGATCTTCCATAAGGTTCGACCGTCTGTTCGATCGCGCCGAAAACGGAATGGCCGCTCGCGTTCCTCATTTCAATGCGCACGGTGTCACCAAAGTGCAGGAACTGCATGCGCGCTGTGCCATAGCGGGTTATCTCGGCCATTCGCGCCTCGGCAATGCAAGAATAACCAATCCCGCCATCGGCGGCCGGACGTGCCGGGCCTCCGTCTTCTTCCTTGTTGGAGACCGTGCCGGATCCAACTATCGTGCCCGCGCTCAAAGGCCGCGTCCTTGCCGCATGAGCGATGAGCGTTGGAAAATCGAAATTCATTCCTTTGCCGGCATCGGCGCGGCCAAAAGGCTTGCCATTGAGGCTCACAAGCAAGGGAAGATGCAACCGGCCGCCGTCCCACGCCGGGCCGAGTTCATCGGGGCTAACCGCAACCGGAGAAAATGCGGAAGACGGTTTTGATTGGAAAAAGCCAAAGCCTTTGGCGAGTTCGGCCAGGATAAGGTTGCGCAGCGAGACATCGTTCACAAGGAGGATAAGTGCGATGGACGCACAGGCTTCCGCAGCGCTCGCGCCCATCGGCACATCCGTCACGATGAGTCCGACTTCGCCCTCAAAGTCGATGCCAAAACCTTCGTCTTCTGCTTTGATTGGCTCCCGGGGTGCAAGAAAGGAATCCGATCCTCCCTGATACAGCAGCGGATCGGACCAGAATTGCGGCGGCATGGCAGCGCCGCGGGCCTTGCGGACCAGTTCGACATGACTCAAATAGGCCGAGCCGTCGATCCATTGGAAGGCGCGCGGCAGAGGCGCGAGCGCCTCATGCTCGCGGAAGCGCTCGCGCGGCACGGCACCGCTCTCAAGCGCTTCGGCGAGCGCAGCGAGGCGCGGAGCAAGGCGTGGCCAATCATCCAGCGCCTTTTGCAGCGTCGGAGCGATGCCCTGCGCACTCGTTGCATAAGCCAAATCGCGTGAAACCACGACGAGGCGCCCGTCACGCGTTCCGTCGGCGAGCGTTGCGAGTTTCATCGAACCATCATGCCGCGGGCGTTATCGCCGCTTCGGATCGAAGTGCTTCTCCAAGCCCTGCCAGCATGTGGCATAGTTACTTTGGAGAGTCGGAAAATTGGCCGCATAATCGGTCACCTGTTGCGGATAGCGGGTCTCAAACATGAAGGCGAGCGAGTTTTCAAGCCTTTGTGGTTTTAACTCGCCCGTGCTTGCCTTATCGAAGGCTTCTGTATCCGGCCCATGGGGAAGCATGCAATTATGGAGCGACATCCCGCCCGGCGCAAATCCTTTGGCTTTTGCGTCGTACTGCCCGAAGACGAGGCCCATGAACTCGCTCATGATGTTCATGTGGTACCAGGGCGGACGGAAAGAGTGTTCCGCAACCTGCCAGCGCTCGGGAAAAATCACGAAATCGACATTTGAGGTGCCAGCCTCCCCGGATGGGGCGCTGAGCACGGAGTAGATGGATGGATCGGGATGGTCGAACAAGATCGCGCCGACGGGCGAAAACGTGCGCAGATCGTACCGGTAAGGAGCGTAATTGCCGTGCCAGGCCACGACATCGAGCGGCGAATGATCAATCTCGGAAATATGAAAGGTGCCGCACCACTTCACCGTCAACCGGCAGGGAGTTTCTTTGTCCTCGTAACTCGCGACGGGAGTTTTGAAATCGCGCGGGTTGGCAAGGCAATTTGCGCCGATTGGGCCGCGCGAGGGCAAGGCGAACCGAGCTCCATAGTTCTCGCAAACATAGCCGCGCGAAGGGCCATCTTGAAGCATAACTTTGAATTTCATGCCGCGTGGAATGACGGCAATATCGCCGGGCCCGGCGCTCATGCGCCCAAGCTCGGTCGCAATTTCGATTCCGCTGGTTTGCGGGACGATCAGCAGTTCGCCATCCGCATTCATAAAGTAATCGTCTTCCATGCTCTGCGTGACAAAATAAACATGCGCCGCCATTCCGGTCTGGGTATAAACATCGCCCGCCGTGGTCATGGTGCGAAGACCAGTCACGAAGGACAGCGGCTCATTTGGGATGGGGGGCGGGTCCCAGCGCAACTGCCCGAGCGCCAGACGCTGCACGCTTATGTGCGGCGCGGTTTTCCAATAGGGGATATCGGTGCGGGTAAAGCGGCTCGCATGCCTCACCGAAGGGCGCATCCGGTAGAGCCATGAGCGGGCATTTGTGCCTTTTGGCGCGGTAAAAGGCGTGCCGGACAGCTGCTCGGCATATAGCCCGTAGGGGCAGCGCTGGGGCGAATTCTGACCTTGCGGTAGAGCACCCGGCAGCGCTTCGGTCTCGAAATCATTTCCAAAACCGGGCATGTATTGATATGTCATGAAAGGCTACCCTGATCGTTCTCGCCGATTCGGCAAAGGCGAAGCAGCAGGCTCGCGGCGTGGCAGTCGCTTGATCACGGTAGATAGACGGCTTGACGCAAAAATGCAGACTTTGAGGCTAATTTGCGCGCCAGGTGAACCGCAAAGCAATAGGCAGCCCTCGTCTCGCCCGGCCTTCTTGGGAGGCACTATGGCAAGCAAGAAACTCGTGGCATTGATCGCTCTCATAATCGTCTCGAGCGCGGGACACGATTTCGATCATTACGGCGGGGCCCCTGCTCTACCTAATCCTCATGGCGAAGTACATCTTTCTGGGTGCGGGACTTTATTTCTATCTAAAGCGCAAGATTGGTCCTCTTTTTTGGGCAATCGCTGCCGGAACCGGCGTGATTCTTGGCTTTTCCGCGCATTTCAGTCCGTTTTCGGACCAAACACCCGTTGCCATCTACCGCGCCTATGCGGCGCCTGAGGCAGGGATCCTTGCGGTATCGGCCCTGGCACTTCTTATGCTAGTGCTCGCTGCGGCCGCAATCTATGCGCAGCGTCTATGGGCAAAGGGTTTTAAGTGACCGGTTTACCTAAAACTGTTAGCAGCTGCCCCACGGATCAGCTCGCATGGAGGGTTGAGGGAACGCCACGCGGATGCTGTCTAGAATAGTTCAAAAAATGTTTCACGTGAAACATCTTTGTAGGATCGCGGCCCGAAACCTTACAGGCCGGAAACAAGATTTTGCCATTGCCCATGTAAGAACGGCCGGTATTTATGTGGGAGCGCAGGCCCGCGGATTTGCCCTCGCCGGTCCCATCCGCGAACGCAGGCCACGGCTTCAAGGCGGCTGGTACGAGTGCCCGGTTTGAAGAGATCGCTTTTTACTCGAAATAATTCTCGCGAAAAAAGTGAGGAGAACCGATGGACGCAGTTCGTGATGTCGCCGTTTTCGTTGGCAGCCTGCGCAGAGACTCAATTAACCGCAAAGTGGCGCATGCATTGATGGAGCTCGCCCCGCCGTCGCTGAAGCTCGAAATCGTCGAGATTGGGCAGCTGCCTCTCTATAATCAGGATTCCGATCAAAATCCGCCAAAGTCCTATCTCGATTTCCGGGCACGGGTGAAAGCGGCCGGCGCGGCTCTTTTTGTCACGCCGGAGCATAACCGATCGGTTCCTGCAGCGCTAAAAAACGCAATTGATGTGGCCTCGCGGCCTTACGGCGACAGCGCCTGGAACGGCAAGCCCGCAGCCGTGATCAGTGCTTCCCCGAGCTCGGTTGGCGGATTTGGGGCAAACCATCATCTGCGCCAATCGCTCGTGTGGCTTAACATGCCTGCGATGCCGCAGCCCGAGGCCTATGTCGGAGGCGCAGATAAGCTTTTCGATGCAAGCGGCAATCTCGTCAATTTTGCCACGCGCAACTTCTTGCAGAATTTCATCGAGGCATTTGCAGCCTGGATCGCCATCTTGGCCAAAAGGTGAGGCCGCCATGAGCAATGAGTGGCAGTATCAGATACGGATTTTTCTGAGCGGCCGGTTTGCGGAAATCGCACGCGCCGATCCGGCCAATGCGGCACTCAAGCCGCTCACCGAGATTCTAAGCAAGCATGACGCAGCATTGAAATGCCAATATGATGCTTTCGCCGATTATTGCGCCGAGGCAGAAAGACATGGCACGAAGGACAATCCACTTTATGCCTGGACAAAGGCGACGATCGAGAATCCAGCGAAGAAGGAAAAATATCTAAAATCCTTTACGCTTTATGTCGATGGCCATGAAGTCTATGCGAAAGAGTTGGCCGATGCGCTTGAAGAAGACTTAAAGCCGCTCGTTGGCGGCGCGCTGATCGAGCGAATCTCCAAGCACGACACCAATCCCGCCAACAACCCGCAGCCGCCCGCGCGCTAATGGTGAGTGCGAGCCGGCGCCCAGCAGGCCTGAGTGTTGCAACAGCCAATCGATGGTCACGGGAACCAAAAGCTTATACCGTCCTTAAAATGCGTCCCATTCGAGAGACGACCACCGCGGCCTTTCCGGCTTTGCGGTGGCCTTTCAGCTGGGGGGAACTGTCATGAACGCGTGGTGCGATACCGTTCTTGGCCTCGTCATCATGAGCTGCGAAACATCAGCGGCAACGCGGGGCAATACCGATTGGTCACTCATAACGCTGGCGCTCATACCGCTCATACTGGCGCTATATTTTCTCGTCCGGTTTCTCAATAACGATTAAGCCGGTAGAGACCGGTGGCCGCGCCCGTTGGAACCTTCAGTTGAGCGGCGTGAACTCCGGCGGGACGATCAGTCGCCGGTTATGGGGCCGCACCAGCCCGGGAGATAATCCGCATCCGTCCCTTTGGCCAATTTCAATGCCTCTTCCAAAGCGCCATCAAAATTCTTTTCGACCTCTTGGCGCTTGATCCGCCGACGCAAAAAATCGGCCCAGAGAAATTCGCTGAAAGGTGTCGTATCCTTCGCATATCCGCCGGCACGCCTAAGTTCTCCCGCCAAACTGCGGAACGGATCATCGACAAGGCCGGTGATCGATTTCGGAATATCCGCGTAATCACGCCTTCGCCCCTGATCGTCGAACGGGTGCATCCAGCTTCTGTTGTCAAGCACCACCCAAAAAGCATCCTTCTCAAGCTTGCTCAGATTCGCCACGACCGTAACGAGTATGTGCTCGACGCCCTCCTGGTGAAGCGCAAGGGCAAGATGGTGATGATCGATAACATAATGGCGCTGCTTCGGTCCGCTGATTACGGGGATCATGTGTTTGCCCAGGAATTCGGCGCCTTTCGTGCCTTCCTCGCGCCAGTGCTTTCGTTTCTGGCTCACTTCGCGCAGACCGACCGTAATTTGCGTCGGGCGAAGTTCTGTAATTGGGAAAGGCTTAAGAAGTGGCTCACGCTGGCCAATCATTGTTACTTCCTCATTTTATTGAAAATCCGGCTGGCGGTTGTCAGCGCCAGAAGGGCCGCATGCGCTCAAAAGTTCTCCATTCTTGCCGTAGGCTGCCGTTAGCGCAAATTGCGCCTCGTCCGCACCATCCAAGCACAATGCCCGCGGCCTTCGCGGTTTGCGGCCCCGCTCCTGCCTCGGCGCTGAGCAGATAGCATGCCGCGCTTTCTGCGTCGGTAGAGGCGCCGAGCTCGTCCTGGAGTTTTGAAACCGACCGGATATAGGGCTGCGAGCCGCCGAAAAAAGTGCCGAAGAATTCGGCCGTATAACGTATGTCTTTGAGCAGAATCCGGATCCGGTGCCGTTCCTCGGGCACCTTTCGCGCCAGCTTGCGGCCGCGCTTGAT
>JAFMSB010000053.1 GCA_017353815.1 Methylocapsa sp.
GGCGGCCCGCGCGCGTCGGCAGAACGCAATCGAACATGTCGATTCCTCGCGCGACGCTCTCCAAAATATCGTCTGGCGTGCCCGCGCCCATGAGATAACGCGGCCTGTCCGGGGGAAGGTGCGGCAAGGAGCATTCGATCATGGCAAGCATGAGGGGCCTTGGCTCGCCAACCGCAAGGCCGCCCAGCGCATAGCCATCGAACCCGATGGCTGCCAGCGCCTTGGCGCTTTCGGTGCGCAGAATCTCGCTGGCGCCGCCCTGAACGATTCCGTACAAGGCGCGGCCCGTTCTTGCCGCAAATGCCATTTTCGAGCGCTCCGCCCAGGCGAGCGATAAGTTCAACGCGCGGCGGACTTCAGGTTCTGGCGAAGGAAGCTGCACGCATTCGTCGAGCTGCATCCTTATGTCGGAATCGAGCAGCTCCTGGATCTCCATGGCCCGCTCTGGCGTCAGGCGGAAGAGCGCGCCATCGATATGCGACTGAAAGGTCACGCCTTCCTCATCGATCTTGCGCAGTTTCGAAAGCGACATGACCTGGAAGCCGCCGGAATCGGTGAGTATGGGCCATGGCCAGTTCATGAATTTGTGCAGCCCACCAAGCTTGGCGATCCGCTCGGGCGAAGGCCGCAACATCAAATGATAGGTGTTGGCGAGCACGATATCGGCGCCGAGCGCCTTGACCGCGTCGGGGTGCATCGCCTTGACGGTTGCCGCAGTGCCAACTGGCATGAATGCCGGCGTGCGAATTTTTCCGCGCGCCGTGCAGATGAGTCCGGTGCGTGCGGACTTATCCTGCCTCAGAATCTCAAAACGGAACGCCTCTGTCACCCGAGCTCCTCCGCCGGAAACAAAAGGCACGCGTCGCCATAACTATAAAAGCGATAGTATTTTGCGATCGCGTGGGCGTAGGCTGCCTTCATCATATCGAGGCCCGAGAACGCGCAAACGAGCATAAACAAAGTCGAGCGCGGAAGGTGGAAATTGGTCAGCAGGATATCGGCGGCCCTAAATTTGTAGCCCGGGGTGATGAACAGCTCTGTTTCACCCGAGAAAGCCCCAAAAGTTCCATCGCTGCGCGCCGCCTGCTCGAGGATTCGCAGGCTTGTCGTTCCCGCGGCGGCGATCCGCCCGCCCGCTTGCCGCGCCTTGTTGAAGGCCGCCGCCGCCGCTTCTTCGACCTCGCCCCATTCCGCGTGCATCTTGTGATGCGCCGTGTCCTGCGCCTTGACCGGAAAAAACGTGCCCGGCCCCACATGTAGCGTCACTCTGTGCAGGGCGACTCCCCGCTCTGCCAGCGCATCGAGGAGCCTTGGGGTAAAATGAAGGCTCGCGGTTGGCGCGGCGACCGCGCCCGGCTTTTGCGCAAAGAGGGTTTGATAATCCGCCACATCCCTCTGATCCGCCGGTCTGCGGCTCGCAATGTAAGGGGGAAGCGGCATCGCGCCGATCCGCGCGATTGCCGCATCGAGCGCCGCTCCCTTGAGCGCGAATGCAAGACGAACGCCGCTCTCCCCGCCGCTCTCCACGACCTTCGCATCGAGATCGCCGCTGCCGCTGCGGCCGGCAAAGGAAACGACATCGCCCGCTTTTAGCCGCTTTGCGGGCCGCGCCAAGGCGTGCCACAAGGCTTCCCCGTCCCGCTTGATTAGGGTTGCCTCGATGCGCGCTGCGGCAGCGCCGCGCCTTCGCGTGCCACGAAGCCGCGCGGGGATAACGCGCGTGTCGTTGACGGCAAGCACATCGCCGGCGCGAAGAAATTCCGGCAGATTATGCATGGAGCCGTCTTCGAACGGCGCCGCCGCATTGGGCCGCACGACGAGCAGGCGCGCGGCATCGCGCGGCTCAGCCGGGCGCAGCGCAATGCGCTCTTGCGGCAAATCGAAATCGAAGAGATCGACACGCATGCGGCTTGCCCGAGGCCCGCCGGTCACTTTTTAGAATTATTCAAAAAATGTTTCACGTGAAACATTTTGGTCCGATTCGCGCAAAAAATCGCAACACCGCGCAAGACATGAGCTCCTTGCTTAACCGTAAGACTGACACGATGGATTGTCCGGTTCGCAGTCCGGCGGCATTGGCGCGAACTCAGCGGCCCGCAAATTGCTTGCGCTTTCAGCTCACCCGGGCGGAGATGATCCGGTCGGGATCGCGCACCGGCTCGCCGCGTTTGATCTTGTCGATAATCTCCATGCCCGAGATGACTTTTCCCCACACCGTGTATTGCCGGTCGAGAAAGCGCGCGTCGCCAAAGCAAATGAAGAACTGCGAATTTGCCGAATTCTTGTCCTGCGCGCGGGCCATGGAACAGGTGCCGCGCACATGCGGCTCGGTGGAAAATTCGGCCGCAAGATTAGGGTATTTCGAGACGCCCGTCCCCGTACCATGCGGACAGCCGGTCTGGGCCATGAATCCTTCGATCACGCGGTGGAAGGCGATGCCGTCGTAAAATTTCTCGTTCGCAAGCTTCTTGATGTGCGCGACATGACCGGGCGCAAGATCCGGGCGCATTTCGATCACGACCACGCCTTGCGTCGTTTCAAGCGTGAGCGTGTTCCCGGCCTCCGCCATTGCCAAAACCCTCCCCCGTTTGCATGATGCCTCTCATAGCCGATGCCCGTTCAAAGGTAAATCTCCGAAGGCGGTCCGCGATGGCGAGGCTTGCAGGGACAATGCAACTTGCGCAGCAAACGGAATTCTCATACCGTTCGGGTTCCGCGGCAGCGTGATATTATTTTTTTGAAATAGTTTATCGCCCCATCAGCAAAGCATGAGGCATATTGCCAGGGTCTGAGAATGCACGCTTGGCGCACGGGTACAAATGCGGTCCTGATGGCATTATTGATCGCGGTCTCGGCCGGGGTCTTTTTTATTCCAGCTTTTGCGCAGACCAGCGCGCCGGAAGCGACCGGGGCTCTAGAAAAAATCAAACTGCCTATCAAGGCACAGCCGCCGCAGGGCTCGAACACGCTTGGCCTCCTGGCGGATAGCCAAAATGAAAGCGATGTGAGCGCTGCCAAGGATATCGCGGCGCTGATCGCTACCGGGCAAGAGACCGGGCCGAATGACGAACAGGCGCTGCGGATTGCGCCAATCCCTGGCAGCGGCGGCTTTGAGAGCATCCGCGGCCTATTGGCCGTTGCGGATGCGGATTTGAGCATCGTGCCCGTGCCTTTGCTGGAGCGCGCTCCCGCGGCGCTTGGCGTCGACGATCTTCGCAAAAGGATTGTCTATATCGCGCCGCTGTTTGAGGAGGACTTCCGCCTGCTCGCGAACCCGTCGATAAGGAACATCTACGATCTTGCTGGCAAGACGGTAAACCTCGGCGCGAAAGACAGCGCTTCCGATGTTCTCGGCCGCAGCATGTTTGAAAACTTTGGCCTCGATATAAACCCCGTTAATCTCGCTGATGCGGACCCGATAAATGCGATCGCCAATGGCGAAATAGAAGCAGATTTGGCACTTGGTGACCGGCCGCGAGAAACGCTCGCGAAGCAACGGCCGCGCTATAATCTGCGCCTCGTCACAATCCCCCGCCTGCATGCCTTGGCAAAGGACTATCTTTCCGCCGCTTTGACCTCGGCCGACGATCCGGATCTCATTCCCCCAGGTGCACGGGTTGAAACCTTAGGAGTGCGCTCCGTCCTAATCGCCTATAATTGGCCAAAGGGCAGCCATCGCTACAATCTCATGACCTTCTTCGTGCGTACCCTGTTTTCGCGCTTTTTGGAGCTGCAGAATGGCACGCACGATCCCAAATGGCTCGAGGTAAATTTCGACGCGGGCGTTCCCGGCTGGCCACAGTTCCCGCCTGCCCGGCGCTGGCTCGATCAAAAAGGGATTGGATCCGCTCCGAGCAGGTGAGGGAGGAACGCCCGCCGGGCGGTCTCAGCTCCTTGGGGGCCCCGGCGCTTGCGCGAAGCATGGTGCCAGGCCAAAGCCTTGAGGAAGAGGGGAGGAAGCGAAGATGTTGAGGCGGTTCGTTGCCGCGCTGTTTGCGGCGATACTGATGCCGGGCATTGGCGCCGCGCATGCAAGGCACTATCACCACCACGAAAGAATCGACCACATCGATTCTCCCTGGGCCGCGGAAGCAAAGGGCTATCGAAAGGTCAGCTCGCTCGTCAACTTTCCCGATTTTTTCCCGGGGCTAGGCGCCCTCTACGTCATCCCAGAAACGCTCCCCGAAGGGCCTTTTATTTCGTTCGATCACTGGGGCAAGCTTGTTGCGACGATCTATATGATTCCGGTTCAGGACATGAGCGATCAAAAGCGTTTCGAGCTTTCCGGCTCGGGGGCGAGAGACGACCATACGAGTTTCTATTTCAATCCCGGCCACCCGGGAGTGCCCATGCCCCATTATAATTTCATCATCTGGCACGTTTCCAAGAAAGGCGAAGCGAGGGTCGCGAAGTAGCGGCTCTGCGGTATCCAGGCTGCGCCTTGTGGATGGATCGGCCTGCAGCGCCGTCCGATTAGGGGATGCGCCCGGCAAGTGGAAATGCAAGTTTCACGGCCCGCGATTCTTGGCCGGGAAACATGCTGGATAAAGACGTTTGCCGCTTCTCCGCAAGCTTCGGGCTAACCCCAGCCGAGACACGAGTCTTGCGCGAAATCATCGGCGGCAATGGGATCCTTGCCGCCGCTGCCGCGCTCAATATCAGTGAGGCGACAGCCCGCACGCATGCCCGCCACATCTATGGCAAGACCGGCACCAAACGCCAGACCGAACTCATCCATCGCTTCTTCGCGGCCGCCTTTCACGCCGCCCCATGACACGCCGAGGAAGCCAAAAGTAATCGCCGGTCGCACCCGCATTGCCCATTTTGATGGCGCCGGTTCGCTCGCAATGGCGGAAAGCGTTACACACTGTCGCCGCTCGGCGAAAAACGCGGGCTTTCGGTCATTGCGTCACGGCAGTCAAAATATAACATCAGGCATCCTCTGTTTGGTGGATGCGGTGGCGCAAAAAGCCGGTTAGCCTTTGCCTAATTGAAGACGATGGAGCCGGGCTGCTACTCAAAAAATAGGCAGGGAGGCAATTATGATCGCCAACAACCCGCGCCCGCGGCTTGCCGTGGTTTTTGCGGCCGCGAGCCTCACGCTTTTTGGCGCTGCGCGGGCGCAGACCGCCGCCCCCGCCGCGAATGCGGCAGCGCCGGGCGAAATCACGATCATCGCGACGGAATTCAAATATACCCCAGCCAAGGTATGGGCCGCCGCGGGGCGCCCGGTGACGCTCGTTCTCGACAACAGCAGAGCCGAAACCGAACACGGCATTGTCATTCCGGCCTTCGAATTGCGGTTAGTGGCGAAGCCGGGCGAGGTGACGCGGGCAACGGCCGTCTTCGACAAGCCCGGCGAATATGAGTTCAGCTGTGACCTGCCGGGTCATCGCGAAGCGGGAATGACCGGCAAATTGATCGTGACGCGATCCTAACCCGCGAGGGAGAGGACCAATGTCCGAAGAACATGAGCGGAGGTGCTATTACCAATGGCTGGCTCCGATGGCACGAGTCGGCGCCCTTTTTGCCTTTTGGGCATTCTGTCTTGGGCGCCTCGCGCCCAGGCGGAAGAGCAAGCCGCCTCCAGCGCGGACGAAAGCGCTCCAAATTCAAGAGAGAAAAGAGCAATGCCGCAAGATCATGACCGCACGTCCCATTACGAATGGTTAGCCGCGATCATGCGGGCCAGTGCCTTTGCTGCCGTGGCCGTCCTGCCTTGGGCGTCGAGCGCCATTGCCGAAGAGCAGAACGCGCCCGATATAAATGCTCCCGCGCAAGAGGAAGCAGCGCTGCCGGCGCTCCCCGAAGGTCTCGAGCGCGTGCCCGCGCCCGAAGTTCCCCCGCCGGTCAAGAGCAAGAAGCCCGCGCTCGTTCGCGTCACGCTCGAAACCAGGTCCGTCACGGGCCTGCTCGCAGACGGGGTCGGCTATCAGTATTGGACCTATAACGGCACCGTGCCCGGGCCGATGATCCGGGTGCGCCAGGGCGACACTGTCGAGCTCACGCTAAAGAACTCCGAGGACAGCCCGGTGAGCCACAGCATCGATTTGCATGGCGTGCTTGGGCCGGGCGGCGGCGGCAAGGTGACCCAGACCCCGCCCGGGGCGACGAGCATATTCCGGTTCAAGGCGATGAAGCCGGGCGTTTTCATCTACCACTGCGCGACGCCGATGATCCCTTACCATCTCGCGCATGGGCTTTATGGTCTCCTGGTCGTCGAGCCGCCCGGCGGCTGGCCCAAAGTGGACCGCGAGTACTATGTGATGCAAAGCGATATCTATCTCAAAGGGGATGCGGCAGAGAGCGGCATCCATGAGGCCGCGGTCGGCAAGATGGAGGTGGAGCAGCCGGATTACGTCGTCTTTAACGGCAGCGTTGGATCGCTTGCCAAGGAGCGCGCGCTCAAAGCCAAGGTCGGCGAGACCGTCCGGATCTTTTTCGGCAATGCCGGGCCGAACAGCGTCTCGAGCTTCCATGTCATCGGCGAGATTTTCGACAAGGTCCACCCCGAGGGGGCTGCCGAGAGTTTGAGCAATGTACAGTCGACCCTTGTGCCCGCGGGCGGGGCGACGATCGTCGAATTCAAGGCCCAGGTTCCGGGGACCTATATTTTGGTCGATCATAGCCTCGGGCGGCTGCAAAAAGGCGCCGCCGGATACCTCGAAGTCGAGGGGCCGCCCAACCCGGGTGTGTTCCAAAGCATCAAGCGGGGGAGCTTGGCGAGCGGCAGCCATTGACAAAGCACGAGAGCGGACTCCGATCAATGAACGATCTTGCCCATTTGCGATCAGTAATGAAGTTAATCCCAGTCATTGTCGCGTCTAATGTTTGCCTTGTCGCGCCTTCTCGGGCTGGATTTTCCGAATATACGCGTCAGGCCATCGAGCAGGGGGATCCCTCCGCGCAATATCGCCTCGGTTATATGTACGAAGCCGGCCTGGAAGTGCCGCGCGACGAAGCCAAGGCAGTGGAGCGATTAGTGAAGTGGTTGCGCACAGCCGCCGAGCAGGGAGATGTCTCAGCACAGTATGTGGTCGGTGCAATGTATGCCAACGGCTATGGCGTACACCGCGACGATGCCGAGTCGGTGAAGTGGTATCGCAAAGCGGCTGAGCAGGGGCATGCCTCGGCGTTAACTGCACTGGGCCTGTCCTATGCCAACGGCCGTGGCGTGCCGCGCGACGAAGCCGAGGCACTTAAGTGGTTGCGCAAGGCGGCCGAGAAAGGGGATGCTCTCGGGCAATATGGTCTCGGCTTCATGTATGCCAATGGCCGTGGCGTGCCGCGCGACGATGGCGAGGCAGCGAAATGGTCACGCAAGGCCGCCGAGCAGGGGCTTGCCCCGGCGCAATTCTTTCTTGGCTATATTTATGAGAACGGCCAGGGGGTGCCACGCGACTACGTGGCCGCTTACATGTGGTTTTCCCTCGCGGCGCTGCAAGGAGATGAGAAGGCAACAAAAGCGCTTGATCACGTTGAGAGCATGATAACTCCCGAGCAACGATCCGAAGCGCAAAGGCTGGCCCGAAAGTGGGAGCCCACTGATGCTGCTCGGCGCGATTCCGCCTCAATCAAACGAGAGAAGGATTAAAATTCAAAGAGTTCCCGAAGGTCGCTCAATAATTTTCTCGCGCCTAACGCCGCACTTCTCCCAGTTTCGCCCCTCGCGCATGGACTCTATGGCCTCATGGTCGTCGAGCCGCCGGGCGGCTGGCCCAAAGTAGACCACGAATTCTATGTGGTGCAGGGCGATATTTATCTCAAAGGAGATCCTGCTGAGAGCGGCGTTCATGAGGCCGCCGTCGATAAGATGAAGATGGAGCGGCCGGACTATGTCATCTTTAACGGCAGCTCTGGATCGCTTGCCAAGGAGCGCGCGCGCTCAAAGACAAGGTTGACGAAACCGTGCGGATTTTTTCGGCAACGCCGGACCAAACAGCGTCTTAAGCTTCCACGTTATTGGCGAGATTTTTGAAAAGGTCTACCGCGAGGGAGCCACCGAGACCCTCAGCAATGTTCAATCGACCCTTGTGCGGCGACAGCCGTCGAGTTCAAGGCCCAGGTGCCAGGACCTATATTAATAGCCTGGGCGGCTGAAAAAAGGCGCCGCCGGATATCTCGAGGTCGAGGGGCCGCCCATCCGGACGCGTTCACGGGGGAGCCTGGCGAGCGGCGGCCATTGAGGGCTGCGGCAAATGTTCCCGCGCATGAGCTAGCAAATGCGCGGGAACAGGAGTTGGGCCGTTCACAAGTGCAAACCGGCAGGGCCGCATCTATCCCGACAGGCTGACGGTTTGCGGCCTGGAGCCCCGCTTGCCGCGCTTTGAGCCGGATAGGGCGCGATATCCCCTGCCCTATTGCCCCCCTAGCTTGGCCGAAAAAGATTTTGCCCGCATCCACTAATTAGGGGATGCAGCGCTTGCGATTCTACTTGAAAAATGGGCAATAGCCGGGCCGCTCGACTTGGCATGAGAGCGGCGGGCGC
>JAFMSB010000360.1 GCA_017353815.1 Methylocapsa sp.
CGGCGGAATTATCGCCCGCGGCAACAAGTTCGTTAATTCGGTCGTGGATCGCCTTTGGATCGTTCTCTTGCGTGGCGGCGGAAGCTGCCGCGCCGGCCATGCAGCAAGCAAATAAAACCCTAAAAACCGCCTTCACTCTGTGCTCCTACACAAGAGCCTTTTTGTGAGCAGTCACCCAAAAAGGGCAATCGGTGCCGCGTCAGGCTTCGGCGAAACGAGAAGCACAATCGGCGCGGTGCTGCGGTCAAATTGCCCAGTTATCGCTCTTCGGCCTCGCGGCCACATCGAAGCGGCTCGCACCTGACGTTTCAGTCTCACGTCTCGCGGGCTGCGCTTCACTACCCTCACTACGCTCGCAACGATAAGCAACGCCAACGCCAGCGTCGCGCTTTATTGGCTCTAAGGCGAAGGTTCCCCGCATGGCTCGACAAAAAGACAAACTAACTCACGGAAGCGCGGCGCGGGAAATGCTGTCATTGCGGCGAGCAAAGCGGCAACGCAATCGAGCGGCTTGCGCTGTTTCGGGATTGCCGCGCTGCGCTCGCAACGACGCCCTTCGGCGACGGTACGTTATATAAAGACTGTATATCACTATCGCGACCGGCGGCGAATAACCACCAGCCGCGCGTCCGGGTCCGTTTTGCTCGCAATTGTCCCGATCAAGTATTTACCGGCCGTTAACGATGGGGTCAATTCGGCAGCAAATTCTTTCCCCTTGGAAAAAACCCCCAAGGCCCCCCGGGCGAGGAATCTTTCCGCATATCCAATGAGCTTTTCGAGCGGCGCGAGCGCGCGGGCGCTCACCGCATCGATGGGCTCGTCAAAGTGCGGCAGAATTTCCTCGATCCGGCCACAGCGGACAATCGCAGGCGCTCCGGTCTCGCGCGCGGCCTCGCGCAAAAAGGCGCATTTGCGGCGGTTCGATTCGATAAGATGCACGCGCGCGCCCAGCTCGCCGGTTAGTTTTACCGCCACGACGAGCCCCGGAAAACCTGCGCCCGAGCCAAGGTCGAGCCAGCGCCGCGCGTTTGGCACCGCATCCGCGACCTGGAGCGAATCGGCAAAATGCCGGACCCAAAGATCGTCCTTTGTGGGATTGCCAATGAGGTTGACCGCGCGGCTCCATTTTCGCAGGAGCCCGGCATAAATTTCGAGGCGGTGGAGCGTGTCTTGCGGCAGCCCAGCCAAAAGCGGATGCAGCCCGCGCAGCCTGTCGGCCTCCAAGCCGGCCAAGCCTCAGGGCCCGGAGGCGGCACGGCGCATGCTTGCCGCAAGAAGGGTCAGCGCCGCGGGCGTCATGCCCTCGATGCGAGCGGCATGGCCAAGCGTCGGCGGCTGGGCGGAAAGGAGCCTTGCCCGTATCTCGTTCGAGAGGCCAGGAATTGCGGCGTAGTCAATCTCCGCGGGGATCGCCAAAGCCTCGTCCCGCCGCAAAGCCTCGATGTCCTTGGCCTGGCGGTCGAGATAGACCGCGTATTTGGCATCGATCTCGATCTGAGCGGCCGCTTTGGGGCCGATCGCGGAAAGCTCGGGCCAAATGGCTCTTAAGCCATCGAGAGCGACGCCGGGGAGGCTCAAAAGCTCAAAAGCATTGCGGCGGACCCCGTCCTGGTTAAGCTTAAGCCCATGGCCCGCCGCCGCATTCGGGGTGAGGGAAAAACTCTCGAGCAGTTCTCGTGCGTGAAGGAGTCCTTTTTGCTTTGCGGCAAAGCCCCGCGCCCGCTCTTCGCCAACGCACCCAAGCTTGAGCCCAAGCGGGGTCAGCCTTTGATCGGCATTGTCGGCGCGAAGCGACAGCCGGTATTCGGCGCGCGAGGTGAACATACGGTAAGGCTCGCTTGTCCCTTTCGCGACAAGATCGTCGATCATGACGCCGGCATAGCCATCCGCCCGGCTTAGCACGATCCCATCTTCGCCAGCAGAGCGCCTTGCCGCATTCAGCCCCGCAACAAGACCCTGGGCGGCGGCCTCCTCATAGCCCGTCGTGCCATTGATTTGCCCGGCGAGAAAAAGCCCCGGAATCTGTTTGGTCTCCAAGGTCGGGCGGAGCCCGCGCGGGTCGATAAAATCATATTCGATCGCATAGCCTGGCCGCAGCATTTGGGCCTTCGCGAGTCCCGGAACGGTGCGCAGAAATTGCTCCTGGATCTCTTCGGGCAGAGAGGTCGAAATCCCGTTTGGATAGATGGTTGGGTCGTCAAGTCCCTCGGGCTCGAGAAAGATCTGATGCTGCTCGCGCTCCTTGAATTTGACGATCTTGTCTTCGATCGAAGGACAGTACCGCGGGCCGCGCCCCGAGATCGCGCCGGAATAGACGGGCGATTTTTCGAGATTTTGGGCGATGATCCGGTGGCCTTCGGCCGTCGTATGAGTGATGAAGCAGTCAATCTGCGGCCCGGTGATTTCCGCAGTCAAAAACGAAAAGGGCTCGGGCTCGGGGTCGCCCTTCTGGCGCTCGAGCATGTCCCAATCGATGGTCCCGCCATCGAGCCTTGGCGGAGTCCCGGTTTTCAGCCGGCCAAGGCCAAGGCCGAGCGCTTGCAGCCTCTCGCCCAGACGGACCGCCGGATTTTCCCCCATGCGGCCGGCCGGGAAAGTTTTGGAACCAATATGGATGACGCCGCGCAAAAAGGTTCCGGTTGTGAGCACGAGCGCGCCGCAGCAAAATTCCTCTCCGGATGCGGTTGCGATCCCCCGGACGCGGCCGCTATCGAGCAAGATATCGGTCGCCTCGGCCTCGATCACGGCGAGACCCGGGATGGCGCGGATTGCGGTCTGCATCGCTTCGCGGTAGAGCTTGCGGTCGGCTTGCGCGCGCGGGCCG
>JAFMSB010000361.1 GCA_017353815.1 Methylocapsa sp.
CCGGCCCCCAAGGATTCTTTCCGGCTGCCCTCTTCTTGGCAAAGGCGTCGTAAAGCAAATAGAGGAAGAGAACGGCGCCGACGGCGGAAAGATAGGATCCGAAAGACGAGATCCGGTTCCAGAACGCAAAGGCGTCGGGATAATCGATATAGCGGCGCGGCATCCCGGCGAGGCCCAAAAAATGCTGCGGAAAGAAAGTTATATTAATACTGGCGAAGATGACCCAGAAATGGAGCTTGCCGATTGTCTCATTGTACATAAAGCCGGTCATCTTCGGGAACCAGTAATAGAAGCCTGCAAATATCCCAAAGACCGCGCCGATCGAAAGAACGTAATGGAAATGCGCCACTACGTAATAGGTCTCATGCAAGGCGCGGTCGGCGCTGGCGTTGGAGAGGACAACGCCGGTCACGCCCCCGATGGTGAACACGAAGATAAATCCGATGGCCCATAACATCGGCACGCGGAACGAGATCGAGCCGCCCCACATGGTCGCGATCCAGGAGAAAATTTTGATTCCGGTCGGCACCGCGATCACCATCGTGGCGAAGACGAAATAACGCTGCGCGTCAAGCGACAGACCGACCGTATACATATGGTGCGCCCACACTATGCCGCCGATCGCACCGATTGCGACCATGGCATAGGCCATCCCGAGATAGCCGAAGATTGGCTTTCGCGAGAATGTCGCGATAACCTGGCTGATCACCCCGAAAGCCGGCAATATCATAATATAGACCTCGGGGTGGCCGAAAAACCAGAACAAATGCTGAAACAGGAGCGGGTCGCCGCCGCCGGCGGGATCGAAGAAGGACGTGCCGAAATTCCGGTCGGTCAGCAACATGGTGATCGCTCCGGCAAGTACCGGGAGCGTGAGCACCAAAAGGAAAGCCGTGACCAAAATGCCCCAGCAAAAGAGCGGCATTTTGTGCAGGGTCATGCCCGGGGCGCGCATATTGAAGATGGTGGTGATGAAATTGATCGCGCCGAGGATCGAGGAGGCTCCGGCGAGGTGAATGGATAAGATAACGAAATCCATCGCCGGGCCAGGGCTTCCGGCGTTGGACGAAAACGGCGGGTAAAGGACCCATCCCCCGCCAAAACCCTGCATGCCGGGCGAGCCCTCGACAAAGAGCGAGGTCACTGCCAGGCCGAAGGAAGCGGCGAGCAGCCAAAAGGAAATATTGTTCATCCGCGGGAACGCCATGTCGGGCGCCCCGATCATGAGCGGAACGAACCAGTTGCCAAAACCGCCGATCAGTGCCGGCATGACCGCAAAGAAGATCATGATCAAGCCGTGCGCGGTGATGAACGTATTATACAAATTCTTCGCCATCTCGTTCGCGGTCTCGGGCGGAGCGCCGTCGAGGAACTCGGCGAGATGATTGAAAATCTGGATGCCAGGCTCTTGCAGCTCCATTCGCATCAAGATCGACATCGCGCCGCCCACAAAACCGGCAAAGATGGCAAAAAGGATGTAGAGCGTGCCAATATCCTTGTGATTGGTCGCAAACAGCCAGCGCCGCCATCCGGCGGGATGGCCATGCTCTTCAATGTGAAGCGCTGTAGCCGCCTCAAACATTGGAACTCCTCCAGTCTGGATATATCAGGGTTACGGCAGTTGCGCGGTGCGCGCGGCATTCGCGGCGTAACGCGGCTGCGAGCCATCCGCGGATGCGAATTTCTTTTTCGCTTCCGCAAGCCAGGTGCGATAAACCTCCTCGCTCACGACCCGGATTGCAATGGGCATGCCGGAGTGATCTTTGCCGCAGAGCTTGGCGCATTGGCCGTAGTAGATGCCCTCCCTCTCGGCTTTGAACCAGCTCTCGTTCAGCCGCCCTGGGACCGCATCGATCCTCACGCCAAAGGAGGGAATCGCAAAGCCGTGAAGGACATCGGCGGCGGTGACTTGCAGACGGACGACTTTTCCAACAGGCACCACAGCCTCATTGTCGACTGAGAGCATGCGAATGTCGCCGGGCTTGAGCTCGGATGGCGGTATCATCACGGAGTCAAACTCGAACCCGCCGCCCTGGTCGGCCGGATAGTTATACGTCCAATACCACTGCTTGCCGGTAACTTTCAGCGTCAGATCCGCTTCGGGCACGATAAGCTGCTCGGTCAAAAGCCGGAACGAGGGGATAGCAATCGCAATGAGAATCATCACCGGCACGACGGTCCAGCCGATCTCCAGCACCGGATGGTGCGTCGTCCGCCGCGGCACGGGGTTCGCTTTCTCGTTGAATCTCAAGACGACATAAACGAGCAGGCCAAGCACGAACAAGCAGATCGCGGTAATAACCGGCAACAGAACCCAGTTGTGGAAAAGCTCGATCTCCAGCTGGACGGGGGTTGCGGCTTCCTGGAAGCCGATTTGCCCGGAAAGCGGGATTCCGTCGGCGAAAGCACTTGCGGGCAACAGCGCCGCACAACCGGCAAACAGCGCCCTGCAAATCAGGACGAGGAAATTCGAACGGCGAGTAGCCGGTTGAAGTTGCGCCTTCGCCCGCCTCCCTGCCAAGAGCCGGTGAGGTGCCCGCATCGTCTTGTCTCGAAGCTGGATTGTCGTTGCCCGGTTAAAACCACGGTCGCGGCCTGCGCGCAACCTGCTGCGTTGCGGCAAAAACGCACGCCGCTTCGGCGCGCGCGACTATTCGGCGGGAGCGGCTCCGGCGCGGCTGTGCGCTTGCCCGCGGCGGAGCAGGCCAGAAAGCGGCATTGGCTCAAAGACAACCTTGTCGATGCCCCGCTCGCGCAACGCCCCGGCCAGCCCGGGTTTCGGGCTTAAGGCGCCGGTGAAGATCGCATAGGCGGGCGGCGCG
>JAFMSB010000362.1 GCA_017353815.1 Methylocapsa sp.
TTCTTCGGGAGGCACGAAGCGTACCACCGGATGATGTTTTTTGGTCGGCTGCAAATATTGGCCGATAGTCAAAAAATCGACTTCTGCAGTGCGCAAATCATCCATGAGCTGAAGCACCTCGTTTCGTTCCTCGCCGAGCCCCAGCATGAGCCCCGATTTGGTGAACATCTCCGGTGCAATTTCCTTTACTCGCTGCAACAATCGCACGGAGTGGAAATAGCGCGCGCCAGGCCGGACGGTGAGATATTTGGATGCGACCGTCTCAAGGTTGTGGTTGAAGACATCGGGCTTTGCGGCAACGGCCTTCTCTAGCGCGCCTTTTTTGCGCAAAAAATCCGGGGTCAGAACCTCAACCGTGGTCTGCGGGCTTGCGCGCCGGATAGCCGCAATCACATCGGCGAAATGTTGCGCTCCGCCATCCTCTAAGTCGTCGCGGTCAACGGAAGTGATCACGGCATGTGCGAGCCCCAGCTCCTTGACCGCCTGCGCGATGCGCCGAGGCTCCGAAGGATCGAGCGCGCGCGGCAGCCCCGTCCTGACATTGCAAAAGGCGCAGGCGCGCGTGCATGTGTCACCCATAATCAGGAAGGTCGCGTGCCGCCTCTCCCAACACTCGCCGATGTTGGGGCAGCCTGCCTCTTCGCAGACGGTCACGAGGCGGTGTTCGTCGATTATTTGGCGCGTCGCCGAAAAGCGGGCCGAGCCCGGCGCCCTGACTCGAATCCAGGCCGGCTTGGCCGCAATCGGCTGATCCGGGCGATGCGCCTTTTCGGGATGGCGCGGCAATTCCTCCTGCCCCTTTGGCATTTCGAGCGGAATGACGGTTTCTGACATAGGTTTGGGCCGGCCTCTTAGGGACTCCCGAGGGAGTATATAGGCGATTACCAGGGCGATCTGCGACTCTCGAGAGCGGCATGCCCGGTTGGATAACTCGGGCGCGGGTGTAGGATTACTCAGAATTTAAGAGAATTTTTAGCTGAAGACGAATGACAGAAACGGTTCCATCATTCATTTGACCAAGGCGGCATGTTCGCAGTCCGGCGTCTATTTCAACTCCGCTCCGCGTTCGGCTTTTTTCCTTGCGCGTCCCAATTCCTTCTTGGCGCGCTTATTACGAGAGGGCTCGCTGAATGGGCCACGATGACCTTTTTCACGACGCGATCAACTTGTTTTACGAGGCAGCTGTTGATGCCTCGCTTTGGCCAGCCGCCGTGGCGAGGCTTGCCGATGCGACCGGTATCGCGCAAATCGGCCTCGGCACCTTTGACCATCGCAACCGCACCTTCGTTGGCCTCGCACCACGCATTTGCCCGCAAATGCTGGCGGATTACCAGGATTACTGGTCCTCCCGCGATCCGATTTGGCCGAAGATAGCCGCTCAGGCTGCAGGCAAGCTGTTCTCCTCCGATGATCTCATTCCGCGGGAGGAATATGCTGCGACGGATGTCTACAACCAGTGGTTCCGGCCGGCGAAAATCGGCCTTTCGGTCCTCGGTGCCAATTTGCGCGCCGGAAATGAGTTTTCGGTGACCATTTTTGCCGCCAATGCTCCCGGCAGCGATCAAATCAGCCGCGAACAGGCGCATGCCTTGCAAGCCGCGCTGCCGCATGTGAGCCGGGCGATCAAGATGCATCGCCAGCTTCGAGTCCAGGATCTCGACCGGGACATTGCGCCCGAAATGCTTGAACATGCGGGCATTGGCGTGCTCCTGGTTGATCGTGCGGCGAAAGTGCTTTTCGCCAATGCGTGGGCGCGAGCGCTGCTTGTGCCCGGCTGCGGGCTCACCTTGCAGGGGGGCTATTTGTTCAGCACGGACCGTGCCGCCAGTTTGCACCGGCTGATCGCAGCCTGCCACGCATGCCGGAATTGGGCGCCTGCCGGATCCGGCGGCGAAATCCGGCTCCGCAGGACCAAGCGGCGGCCTTTGAACCTCACGGTGACGCCGCTTCGAGCGCGCGGCAGGGTCGCGGAACTTCCCTGGCTCGGCCTGCAGATGCCCGCCGCAATGGTCACGATCCACAACCCCGCCAAGGAGAAATGGTGCCATTGACCGGTGATCCGGCTACTCGCCATTTAGCGGATGGAGGTCGCGCACCATTGCCTTGATCCGCTCGTCGAGGACATGCGTGTAGATTTGCGTCGTGGAAATATCGGCGTGACCGAGCAATTCCTGGACGACGCGCAAATCGGCGCCGTTATTCAGCAAATGGCTCGCAAACGCATGGCGAAGCACATGCGGGCTGATGCGGGCAGATCCAATCCCGGCTGCTGCAGCGCAAGTCTTGAGATCGCGCGCAAAGGCTTGGCGCGTCAAATGTCCGCTTTTGCCGGCGGACGGAAAGAGCCACGGCCCAGCGGCCATAGCAGGATGAGTCTTTTCCAAACAGGCCCGGTAGCCGGCGATCGCGCGGCGCGCCGTTGCCGTTAGCGGGACGATTCGTTCGCGTCCGCCTTTACCGCGAAGGTGTATAAGAGGCTCCTTGGCCTTTGCCGTGCCCGCGGGGAGGCTGACCAGCTCGCTTACACGCAGGCCCGTCGCATAGAGCAGCTCGAGCAGGCATGCCGTCCGCAACGCCCGTAGCCGTTCGGCCGCGGGCCGCGCGGGATCATCGAGTCCTTCTTTCGATATGGCAAGCAGATGGCTGACCTCGCGCATGGAAAGGATCTTGGGCAGCCGCCGGCCGCGCCGCGGCGCCTCGACGACGAGCGCCGGATCGTCGCAGCGCAATTCCTCCGCCGCAAGGAATTTGTGGAACTGACGTATCGACGAAAGCGCTCTTGCGGTCGAAGACGGCTTAAGGCCTCGC
>JAFMSB010000363.1 GCA_017353815.1 Methylocapsa sp.
CCTGCCTCGCGCCGCTTAGTTTCGCAAGCCACGCCTACCCCGGATTCCATCTCTTGATGCCGCTTTACGTCTGCCGCCGGTGGAAGGGTTATGCCACGGCGCGGGAGCATCAGGCTTTAAGATGGGTGCGGCCCAAAGAGCTGCGCACCTATCCCATGCCGCCTGCCGATGCGCCGCTCATCCCGGCGCTGATCGATCTCTTGGGCTAAAGCATAATTAGAGTTTGTTCGAGAGCCTTCGCAGATTGCGCCGGACTCGGGCTCGATAGAGGGCGAGCGTGCGTGCCGGGATCTGAGTCGCTCTTCCCGCCAATATGCTGCGCGCCGCCTCGCTATTCGCATGCAACGCGGCCGTAATCTTTTCGTCAACCATCCGCTTCGCTTCGTGCCTTGCGCCAGCGCCTCCCTTTGCGAGCCTTATCAGGCGCAGCGCGATGACTGTTTGAGCAGCCGCGCCTAATCGAACTGCGCCGCCGGCGATCGTTGCCCAAGGAGCCTTCTTCTTTCGCATGAGTCTTTGCCTCGAACGAGCCCCTCTCTAGATTCTCTGATCACTGCGCCGGGACAGACCTAGCTTGGAGAAGCGTCACGTGAAATACCGGATGATCCATTTGATTAGCTGCTTTACCCGCTTGGTATAAGGCGGGAAAAGCATCGGGATGATGCTGAATTTATCTTCCAGCACCGCGCGTTCGTGGGAAAAGCTTCGAAAGCCAAAAAATCCATGCGCATTGCCGAGGCCCGAGTTGCCGATACCCCCGAAAGGCAGATTCTCATGGACGAAGTGGATCATGGAAGCATTGACGCTTGACCCGCCCGCCGAGGTCTCTTGCAGCACGCGCTCCACGCGGGCTTTGTCCTTCGCATAGATATAAAGCGCAAGCGGCTTTGGCCGCTCATTGATTGCGGCAATCGGCTCGGCAAGATCGCGGAAAGCCAAGACCGGCAAAACCGGGCCAAAGATCTCTTCCTGCATGATGAGCGCATCGGCGCCAGCGCCGGTGAGCAGCGTTGGCGCGATCAGGTTTTGCGCCGCATCGCGCCGCCCGCCCGCAAGCACCCTGGCGCCCCGTGCCTCGGCGTCGTCGACAAGGCGGCAGATGCGCGCAAAATGGCGTTGGTTTATGATCCGGCAATAGTCGGGGCTTTGCGCGGGATCGCCATACATGCGCTTGATCGCGCCCGCCATCGCATCTGTAAACTCCGCGAAGCGGCTCTCGTGGACATAGGCATGATCCGGGGCAATGCAGGTCTGGCCGCAGTTCGAAAATTTGCCCCAGGCGATGCTCGCCGCCGCCTTCGCGATATCGGCGCTTTCGTCGACGATTGCCGGGGACTTACCGCCAAGTTCCAAGGTGATGGAAGAAAGGTGCTTTGCGGCCGCCGCCATGACTGCTTTTCCGACCCCTGGACTTCCTGTAAAGAAGACATGATCGAAAGGCAGTTCGAGCAGCGCCTTTGACACCTCCGCGTCGCCCTCGAAAGCCGCGATTTCCTGCCAGTCGAAGGTCTCGCGAATGAGCCTTGCCATGACCTTCGAGCAAGCCGCGCTGATTTCGGATGGCTTGAGTATGGCCGGACATCCGGCGGCAATGGCGGAGGCGAGAGGGCCAAGGAGCAACGAGACCGGATAGTTCCAAGGCGCAATGATGAGCGAAACGCCCTTCGGCTCGAAGCGGATCCGCGCCTTGGTCCCGATCGCCGTCCTGGTCGGGAGAACATACCGGGGTTTCATCCAAGATTTGAGATGCCGGCAGGCATGGCGGACGCCGGCAATCACCGGCAGAATCTCGAAGAGATCCGACTCTGCCTCGGGCCTGCGCAGATCGGCCGCAAGCGCCTGGCAGATCGCGCCCCGGTTGGCAAGGACGGCGGCTTCGAGCTTGCGCAGCTTTGCGATCCGGCTGGCCGCGCTCAATGTGCGCAGCACAATCGCGCTTCGCCGCTGTGCCGCAAAGACGTGCTCGATGGGAGGTTGCGCCTCGCGCGCCTGCGATCTCGTCTCGACGATATCGCTCACCGGATCACCTCCACGGCAGCAAGCCAGAACCTCGGCTTGAATATCAATGAAATAAGGATTGGCCAAGGGAACGCGCTCGCGGCCATGCTGCCAACAGCTTCGGAGGATGGCGCCGCCCGGGCACACTCGCGGGTTGCCGCAACATAAACGATCAGGATGCCTGCAGGGAAACATTTTTGGTATGGTGTTATATCGAGCATCTGGTAAGCACTGGGTGGCCAATTCCCATTGCGCGAGGGCATTGCCACCTGGAGCGGGGGTGACATCATCGGCTAACGGGGGGAAACAGGGATGGAGAAAAGCGCGGATGCTTTTCGCACCATAAGCGAGGCCGCCGGGGAGCTTGGCGTGCCGCAGCATGTGCTGCGATTTTGGGAGACTCGGTTTCCGCAAATCAAGCCGCTGAAGCGGGCCGGGGGGCGCCGATATTACCGCCCGCGCGATATCGAAATCCTGCAAGCGGTAAAACACCTCCTTTACGGGCAGGGCTATACGATCAAGGGCGTGCAGCGCCTTTTGAAAGAGCAAGGCTCCGGAGCTCTCGCGCGCCAAGAAGGCGCAGCAGGCTCGAGCGAGAACAGTTTCGCAAGCCCGGGAGGGTGGGAGACCGATGAGTCCCTAGCGCCACCCCGAATGGTATCGCCGCTCGCCGATTTGGGCGAGCCGCAGGATGAGCCGGGGCGCCTTCCGGCTGCGGGCGCCAAAGGCATCGCGCGGCTGCGCGCAGCGCTCGCTATGCTCGCCGAGTGCCAAGCGATCCTTGCGAGCGCGCGCCGCA
>JAFMSB010000054.1 GCA_017353815.1 Methylocapsa sp.
CCGCTCTATGTCTCTCTCAGCGACGAACAAAAGAAGATCATCGATAGCCAGCGGATTGGTCCCATGGGTCTCATGTGATGGACGGGTGAAACGAAGTCCGGGGCTTTGCGAGCGCCGCGCTCCGGACCGGTGCCTGTCATTTAACGGTTACACGAATCTGCTTTCGCTTGGGTCCGTTGGAGGAACCCACCCAGGCCTTTCCGGTGAGTGACGAACCAGAGCCAAAGCTTTACCGCACCCTGTTTCTTTCGGACGTGCATCTCGGCACAAGAGGCTGTCAAGCGGAACTCCTTTTGGATTTCCTCAAACACAATGACGCCCCGACGATCTATCTCGTCGGCGATATCATTGACGGCTGGCGCCTCAAGAGCGGCTGGTACTGGCCGCAGGCCCATAACGACGTGCTGCAGAAGCTTCTGCGCAAGGTGCGCAAGGGCGTCCGCATGATCTTCTTGCCCGGAAATCACGATGAATTTGCCCGCGATTATGTGGGCTCGGTATTCGGCGGCGTCGAGGTCGCCGAATATGCGTATCACATGACCGCGGACAGGAAGCGACTTTTGATCATCCACGGCGATCAATTCGATATAGTCGTGCAGCATGCGCGCTGGGTCGCCCTGCTTGGGGATTGGGCTTACACATTGGCACTTTGGTCCAACCTCTGGTTCAACAAAATACGCCGCGCGCTTGGATTTCCTTATTGGTCCTTGTCGCAATGGGCCAAACTCAAGGTGAAGAACGCGGTGAATTTTATCGGCGCATTCGAGGCCGCCCTCGCCGAGGCCGCAAGACGCCATCACGCCCAGGGGGTTGTGTGCGGCCATATTCATCACGCGGCGATCCGCGATATCGACGGTATCACCTATGTCAACACTGGCGATTTCGTCGAATCCTGCACCGCGGTCGCCGAGCATCATGATGGCACACTCGAGATTTTGCATTGGCAGTTGACCGCAGACGAACAGCGGCGTGAGGCCGCCGACGCAGAGAGCGTAAGGGTGGCTACCAGGGCAGCAGCTTAGTGCGCATTCTGGTGGTCACCGATGCTTGGAAGCCCCAGGTCAATGGCGTCGTGCGCACGCTTGAGTCCGTTGGCCGGGCGCTCGGCGAGATGGGCACCGTCGTCGATTTTTTGACGCCGCAAGGCTTCGCCACCGTCCCGCTGCCGACCTACGCCGAGATCAGGCTCGCGCTCGCAAGCCCGCGCGCAGTGGCAAAGCGCCTCGATGCCGCCGCGCCCGATCACATCCATATCGCAACCGAAGGCCCGCTTGGCTTTTTCGCGCGCCATTATTGCTTGCGCAGGCAGTGCCCTTTTACGACCAGCTACCACACGAAATTTCCCGAATATATCGGTGCGCGGGCGAGGATACCGGAAACTATCTCTTACGCCTGGTTGCGGCGGTTTCACAACGCTGCCTGCGGGGTCATGGTATCGACGAAATCGCTTGCGGAGGATCTTGCGAGCCGGGGGTTTTTCCGCTTGATGCGCTGGTCGCGCGGCGTCGATCATGGCCAGTTCAACCCAACAAAAGCGCGCCCTCTCGATCTGCCGAGACCCATCTTTCTTTATGCAGGGCGCGTTGCGCCGGAAAAGAATCTCGCAGCCTTTCTGTCGCTCGATCTGCCGGGATCGAAGCTGATTGCGGGCGATGGCCCCGCGCGCCCCGCCCTCCATGCCGCCTATCCGGAGGCGCATTTCATCGGCATGCATCCGCCCGAGGCGCTCGCGGGTTATTATGCTTCGTCCGATGTCTTTGTCTTTCCAAGCCGCACCGATACTTTCGGCATCGTTCTGATCGAAGCGCTCGCCTGCGGCTTGCCCGTTGCAGCTCTGCCCGTCCCTGGGCCGGCCGATGTCATCGGCACGAGCGGCGCGGGGGTACTCGATTGGAATCTGCGCGCGGCTTGCTTTGCGGCACTTGAGATACCGCGCGAAAGGGCAAGAGAGCATGCGCTGATGTTCACTTGGGAAAAAAGCGCGCGCCAATTCCTCGACAATATCCTGGCTGCCCGCGCCGCGGCTCAGCGTGGCAAGGAGGCGAGCCCGGCTTGCTGAGCAGCGCAGGCTTTGTCACGTTGTCCAGATTAGCGCAAGCGAGGCCTTGCCCAGAGGCCAGGATTGTGCCGGCTCTTATCTTTCCGGCTTTTGCACACCATATGCTGCGTATGAATGCAAATGCTTATGCGCGGGCTCCTTCTGACGAAATTGAAGGGACGGCTGCTGGCGTTTCTAGGGGCGGTGACGGCAGCAGCAATAGTGTTGGTAGGAGGGGGTATTCTCAGACCGGTGACGACGCGCTCCTCGATGCCTATTCGTTGGCGGTGACGAGGGCCGCCGAGCGGGTGGGTCCTTGTGTGGTTCGGCTGGATATCCGCCACGATGGCCGGGGCCGGATTGGCTCGGGCTCCGGAGTGATCCTTTCTCCCGATGGCTTCGTCCTTACCAACAGCCATGTTGTGCAAGGGGCAAAGCGAGCCGAGGTGACGGCAATCGATGGCCGGGTTTTTTCTGGCCGCGTTCTCGGCAACGATCCAGACACCGATTTGGCGCTTATCCGCATCGATGAGAACGCAGTTCTTCCGGCAGCAAGGCTCGGGGACTCGAAGACTCTGAAGCCGGGGGAGATTGCGATTGCAATCGGCAATCCTTTAGGTTTCGATGCAACGGTCACCGCTGGAGTGATTTCGGCTTTGGGGCGCTCGCTGCGCTCGAAGAGCGGCCGTTTGATCGACGATGTCATCCAAACCGACGCCGCACTGAACCCGGGCAATTCCGGCGGCCCTCTGGTTTCGACCCGGGGCGAGGTCATTGGCATCAACACGGCGATTATTTCGGGAGCGCAGGGAATATGCTTTGCCGTGGCGTCGAATACCGCGAGCTTTGTGCTTGGTGAGCTTATTGCGCACGGACGCGTGCGCCGCGCCTATCTCGGTATCGGCGCGGGCACCGTTCCGCTGCCCCGCAGAATTGCGCTACGCCTTGGCCTCACACAACGGATGGGCGCCGCGGTCCTTTCGGTCGAGCCGCAAAGCCCGGCCGATCACGCTGGCCTTTTAACCGGCGACATTTTGGTCGCGATTGACGGCGCCCAAATCACCGGCGCCGATGATCTCGTCCGCCTGCTTGATGCAGATAAGATCAACCGCACGATCCCAATCGATGTCTTGCGCCGCTCGGACCAGCGCCGTTTTTGGGCCGCCCTGCGCGAAAGAACATAACCGCAGGCGTTAGCTGTCACCCCCGCAAGAAATCGCGTAGGACAACGGCGTTGTTGTGCAAGCTATCCTTGGCACCGAAGAGTAGCGTGACCGTCTTGCGTTCTTGTGCCAATTCCTGCAATTCGCCAACTGCCGGGTTTTGTCTCAGCTCGGCGAGGTAGCGCCTGCGGAATTCTGCCCATTTTTCGGGATCGTGGCCGAACCAGCGCCGCAGCGCGCTGCTCGGCGCGATATCCTTGATCCACGCATCGACATGGGCATCTTCGCGCTTCATTCCGCGGGGCCATATTCTATCGATGAGGATCCTTTTGCCATCGGACCGGGCAGGCGGCTCGTAAACGCGTTTGATGCGAATTTCTTTCATATCGTCCGCAGCCTAAAGGCGCAGGATACCGCACAAAAACAAGTTCGTGCCAGCGGATTATTGCTGCGCCCTGGAAAGCTCTTCACCGCTTGCTAGCCGTGTTAATCGCATAAGGCCCGGCGAAGTTCCCTCATTGCCCGGGACCGCGCAAAGCGCGGCGTGCCCTTGGGGCTCAGCTGCGGCGTCACTGTGCCTGTTTGACAAAGAAGCCAGCCGCGCTACCGAGCATTCCTCCCCGCGAACCGCTTACCTTCGCCGGAGAAACCATAACCGAAGCATTGACCAATGCAACGCTCTGGATGGCTCTTGCGCTCATCGCGGGCATGCATTCCTCCTGGTTCCGCGTCTCGATCCCTATCGTCGAAATCATCATCGGAATGGGCGCGCAGCTCGTCCTTGGCGCAGACTGCCGGAAGCGTTGGCCAGAATCACGCATTGATCCAGCGTTCGCGCACTGTGACTTTCGTGCCAACGCCATACTTCTTTATTCTTGTGGCAACCTCGGGAATGAGCCTATGTTCGAAAAAATCCTGCACGCCAGCGATGGCTCCGAGCATTCCTTTCATGCACTAACCTTGGCACTCGCGATCGCGCAGCAGAACAAATCCGAACTGCACATGGTTTGCGTGCAAGAAATCCCCTATATGCCCCAGTTCATCGAGGAAGTGCGCGAGGCGGCGGGTCCGGCCGCCCAACGGATTCGCGAGCTCTTCGCGCGGGCACGCGCGGCCGCCGGGGATTACCGGGTGATACTTCACACCCACGCTATCGCGGGGCACCCCGTGCGGGACGTGATTAGGCTCACAGCAAGCCTCAAGGCGGATTTGCTCGTCATCGGGGCGCGGGGGCATTCCGCTCTCTATGAACGGATGATGGGCAGCCATGCGGATCGCATGGTGCAACTCGCCCCTTGCCCGGTGTTGGCGGTTAAATTGATGGCCGCAAAAGGGCGTGGTCCGACCTTCGAGAAAATCTTGAGCGCCAATGACGGCTCCAAACACGCCACCCGCGCCCTTGCCCTGGCGCTCGCAATCGCCAAGCAAAACAAAGCGGAAATGCACATGGCTTGTATTGAGGAACTTCCTTACCTCTCCGATATGGGTGAAGCGGAACGCGAAGACGAAAGAGCGGTCGGCCGCCGCATCGAGGGCGTTCTGCACCGGGGGCGCACAATGGCGCAGGAGCGCGGGGTGGAGATTTGCACCCATGTCATCAAAGGGCATCCGGTGCGGGAAATTGTCCGGCTCGCGGCGGGTCTCGATGTGGGTCTGCTTGCCATTGGCGCGAAGGGCCACTCGGCACTCTATGAGCGAATGGTCGGCAGCCAAGCCGATCGCATGATGCAACTCGCCAACTGCCCCGTGCTCGTCGCGAAGTAGCGGTCCTGAAGGCCGCGCGGCGTGAGGGAACGTTAATCGTTAGCGACTCTCCGCCGTACCTCGCCGCAAATAATCGCCGAGGGCGACGGCGTTGTTGTCCAGGCTATCCTTGGCTCCTTAGAGCGGCGTGAGCGTCTTCCTTTTTTGCACCAGTTCCTTAAGCTCGCTCACTGCCGGGTTTTGTCTCAGCCCGGCGAGGTAACGCCTGCAGAATTCCGTCCGTTTATCCGGATCGTCGCCAAACCAGCGCCGCAACGTGGCGCGATGTCCTTGAGCCATGAATCCACATGGGCGTCCTCGCGCTTCATACCCCGCGGCCATATCCTTTCTACGAGGATCCTTTTGCAATCGGACCGCGCGGGCGGCTCGTAAACGTGTTTGATGCAAATGTCTGTCATGCTATCTGCAGCCTAAGCATGGGCTCGCCGTGCACAAGCAGGCTTCTGCCTCCAGGCCGCATTGTTGCGCCCTGAACGCACCTGACCGTTTAATGGCATAAGGCCGGACCAACTTCCCTCATCGTCCGGGACCGCGCACGGCGCGCGGCGTGTCCTTGGGGCTCAGCCGCTGCGTCACTGTGCCTGTTTGACAAAGAAGCGAGCGGCGCTATCGACCTTCATCCCGCCCGCGGTTTACCTTTGCCGGAGAAACCATGACCGAAGCGTTGACCATTGCCACGCTCTGGATGGCTCTTGCGCTCATCGCGGGCATGCTGTCCTCCTGGCTCCGCGTCTCGAGCCCTATCGTTGAAATCGTCATCGGAATGGTCGCGCAGCTGATCCTCGGCCCGCACATACTCGCCACCAACCATGACTGGATAAAGTTTTTTTCTAGCATTGGCGCGATCTTACTGACGTTTTTAGCGGGCACCGAAATAGACCCAAGTATTGTAAGGCTCAAATGGAAGCACGCCGGCGGTATTGGATTTATGAGCTTCTTTGTCCCATTTGGCCTGTGCGCGGGAGCCGCCAATGCTTACCTCGGATGGGACATTAAACCGAGCTGGCTAGCGGGGATTGCGATGTCGACAACGTCGGCGGCGGTCGTCTACGCCGTGATGCTGCAGTTTGGGATCTCCACGACCGAGTTCGGCAAGACGATTTTGATCGCGACTTTCGTCACCGACGTTTCGACGGTCCTCACGCTGGGCCTCATACTCACGCCGTTCACGACCCAGACCTTCATGGCCCTTGGCGGGGCGGCCGTAGTCTTGATCGTGCTACCGTGGCTGACGCCTCGCTTCTTTGCACTTTTTGGCGGTCAGCTTTCCGAGCTCGAGACAAAATTCCTGCTAGTTTTTCTTCTTGGGCTGGGGGCGCTCGCCACCTGGGCCGATAGCGAGGCCGTGCTTGCGGGCTATGTTATCGGAATGGTGCTTGCCGGAAGCGTCGGCCAGAATCACGCATTAATCCGTCGTCTGCGCACTCTGGCTTTCGGACTCCTGACACCCTTCTTTTTCATCCTTGTCGGCTCCCTCGTTTCAATTCCGGCGGTTGCCGCGGCGCCGCTGGCCTTCTTGTTTTTTCTCGCTCTGAAAGTTTTTGCCAAGTTCGTAAGTATCGTTCCTGTCGCAATGTTGTTCGGTTCCATGCGTAACGAAGCGATATATACGAGCCTTGTCATGTCGACTGGGCTGACTTTTGGAACGATTGCGGCCCTGTTCGGTCTGTCACATGGGATAATTGACGGACATCAATATTCCAGCCTGGTCGCGGCCGTCATCGCAAGCGCGATAGTCCCCACCTCAATTGCGAATCGATTTTTTCTGCCGCATCATTTGGTGCGGAACGAAAAACCAGAAGCAAGCGGACAACCTTATGAAAAGGTTCCGATGGGTGGCAGAATCCTGCATGTCAATGACGGTTCAAAGAGTGCCATTCGCGCGCTGTCGTTGGCGCTCTCAGTCGCGAAACAGAATCGATCCGAGCTTCACACGGTTTTTATCGAGGGATTGTCCTCTATGCCAAAATTCATCGAAGCAGCTCGTGATTCCGCGGAAAGAGACGCCGACCGGGTCGGCAGCAATCTTCGCCGTGCCCAGGAAATGGCTGACGAACAGCAACTCAAAATTCACACCCACGTCATTAAAGGGCATCCAGTGCGGGACGTTGTGAGGCTAGCAGCGGATCTCGATGTGGACTTGCTTGTAATTGGGGGGAGGGACCATTCGGGTCTGTATAAACGAATGATCGGCGGCCAAGCCGATCGAATGATGCAGCTCGCCCACTGCCCCGTGCTCGTCGCGAAGTGATGGTTCGGTCGCCGCCGCGCTCGCTCATCTCCCCATTGACAAGCACGCCACCGGTATTAAGGTCTTAGCTGGCGATGGGGTTCGCCGCATAACCGCCTCTCAAGGCTGATGACTCCTACCACCTGAACGGCAGGAGTGTGCGTGAGATTCCCACGTCTTCCCAAACCCGTGCTGAGACTGAGTGGTTCGCGCTGCAGCGGTTTCGTTGGCAATGCGCACGGCCGCGAGCCGCAGGCCAAACGCATCATCTTCGCTGCCAACCGATGGCGCTGTCCGGCCCTTTGCCGGGCCAGGCGAATCTGCGCTGGGCCAATCTGAAGGAGGAAACAGCGAGTGCAAGAGAAAAAGTCGTCCTCGGATGCAAAGTCAGCAACGGATGGCGAACGCGCGGCGAAGGACAAGCAGGCGGCAAAAGTGCTGTGGTGGATTCTGATGATCCTGCGCGTCGTGATTCCCGCGTACATGCTCTATGTCGTTTATCTCTATTTCACAACGCCAATCCCGCCCAACCTGCAAGGCCCTCGTTAAAACTTTCCTAGCCGGGCATGCTCCGGCCGGGCGCATCGCGCTGACAGATATTCTGGGGCTATTGACAATGGCTGTGCCGGCATTGTTAGGCTCTGGAAGGCGATGGGGTTCGCCGTATAACCGCCTCTTAAGGCTGATGACTCCTGGCATCCCAAAAGGCAGGAGTCTGGATGAAATATCCGCGGCACCCAGATCGTCAGCTGGAGTTGGCTATGCGGCGCAGCATTTTCTCGTGGCGCTGCGCTATGCCGCGGCGCCGTGGCATATTACGGGCGGCGGAGCGCCGTAAACTTCTGGGTTCTGGCTAAAATGGCGCCGCAATACCCCGGGCGCTTGCGCGGCTGGCGTTTTGTCCTGTTGAACGTGACGACAGGACTGGCGAATGTCGTCGTCTTGTCCAACGTTCCTGGCTATACGATTCTTGCGCCTTACGCGGCGGCAAATCTGGAAGGCGTGACTCCGAGCTTCGGAACGTGGGCTACGACCGATCACATGGTCGGCTTGGCTCTTGGCTTTCCGATCGCAAGATGGCTTGCGGCGCGTTACGGCGATTTTCGCGTCAATAGGGCCGCGCTTGCCCTCTATGCTTTTTTCTCCTTTCTCTGCGCCTCATCC
>JAFMSB010000364.1 GCA_017353815.1 Methylocapsa sp.
CCGTGAGCAGCTGCGGGTGGCGAGAGCTCGAAAATTGTGCCGCATCCAAAGCCGCATCCCGGGCCACCGAGGCCGCCAAATTCGGTCGTGCCAAGAGGATTGCCCTTGCTTTCGAAAATCAGGCTCGCGGCGGGATTTGCGCCATCGACCATGTTACCCTTAATTTGAGCCGCAAAGGCGTATAGCACCGTCTCGGCTCCGTTTGGCGCGCGCCTGAACGCCACGCCACATCCGGGGCCGGAGATGTCTGTGCATTTCCAATCGCCGCCATTAAAGGCGGTGCCGTAAAGGTTGCCGCGGCTGTCGAAAATCAGGCCGGCGTGGGGACTTGCTCCATCTCTGCCGCCCGTGAATGAACGGAGCATCTTACTGGTCCATTCTAAGGCCCAAGGAAAGGGAGGGGAGAGCTTAAACACGGTGCCTTTTCCCGCTGCTCCGCCCTTGCCTGTGGTCCCATAAAGGTTGCCTTTGCCATCGAAAATCAGGCCGGCTTGGGATAGCTGCCATCGCTGGGGTAGCCATGGAACGAGTGCAGCACCGTTAGAATTCCGCTCGGCGAAAGCTTGAACACCACGCCCCGTGCCGCCGCGCCGCCCTTGGCTGCGGTGCCATAGAGATTGCCGCTGGCAGCGCCATCGCTGCCCTTGAAGGCATTCAGCACCGTCAGGGTTGGCGCCGCCGCGGCGCTGCCGCCTGCCGCAATGATCAGCCCGGCGCAAAGGGCCGCAAATCCCCGCGCCAACAAGGGCAATCTTTTCTTGCTTTTGTTCTTGCTATCGCTTTGCATCGCATCCTCCACCGCAAAAACGAGTCATAATCTTCTGTTTTTGCTGATTTCTTAGCCGAAAGAGCGGCCCCCTCCCAGGCCCAGTTCAGGCCATTATAACTTCTTAAAGGAATAATTTTGCAAAATCTCATCGCTCATCTGTCTCTGCCTGTCTTTCCGGTATCTTGCCGCCAACAATTCAGAAAACGGTTGAAAATCGCGCTCGATGAGGACGGCATTCGGCCGGATTTGCCTCGCCGCACAAAAGAGGGCAGGCTTTGCGAAAAGGCGCTGTCAATCCGATGACCGGGCCCGAGGACCATCCCTCCCCGAAGACAAAATTGCGCCGGGGCTGGACGACCGGCGCCTGCGCTGCGGCCGGAGCGCGCGCCGCCTATGAGGCGCTTTTGACTGGCCGCTTTCCAGACCCTGTCGCCATCACCCTTCCAGGCGGTCAGCACCCCCGCTTTCCGCTGACGCTTGCCGAACGCGGCGCGGGCTTTGCGCGCGCAGGTATCATCAAGGACGCAGGCGATGATCCCGATGTCACCCACGGCGCGCTCGTGATCGCAAAGATCCTGCCTGGCCCCGCCCATTCGGGCATCAGCTTCCAGGCGGGGGAGGGCGTTGGGATTGTGACCCGCCCGGGCCTTGCCTTGGCCCCTGGCGAGCCCGCAATCAACCCCGCGCCCCGCGCCATGATCAGGGGCGCAATCAGCGAGGCCGCGCGTCTTTTCCGGGGCACCGGCGATGTAATCGTCGAGATCTCCATTCCGGGCGGGGAGGAGATCGCCAAGCGGACGCTCAATGCGCGGCTTGGCATCACCGGCGGCCTGTCGATTCTCGGCACGACAGGCATCGTCGTGCCTTACTCCTGCTCGGCCTGGATCGAAACCATTCATCGCGGCATCGATGTCGCCCGGGCGTGCGGCATCACTCATATTGCCGGATCGACCGGAGCGGCCTCGGAAGCGGCCATCAAGGCGCTTCACGGCTTGCCGGATATCGCGCTCATCGAGATGGGCGATTTCGCGGGCGGCATGCTCAAATATCTTCGCGGGCACCCAATCTCCAAGGTGACGATTGCGGGAGGATTCGCGAAGATGACGAAGCTCGCCCAGGGGCTCCTCGATCTGCATTCGCGGCGCGGCGGCGTCGATATCGCTTGGCTCGTGGCGTGCTGCGCGGAAGCAGGCGCGAGCGCGGATTTTGCTGCGCGGGCAAGCGCCGCATGCAGCGCGGGCGAGCTTTTGCATCTTGCCCGGCACGAAGGAATTGTGGTTGCGCCGCCGGTGGCGCAGGCGGCCTGGCGCACGGCGGCAAAGGCACTGCGCGGCGCGAAAATCGCACTCGAGATTGCGGTTTTTGGCCGCAATGGCGAGCTGCTCGCGCGCACGCCTTTCTTACCGGTTCACTGAGACTTTTTACGGAACCGGCGCTGGTAATCCTTGTCATAAAGGGCGCTCGCGCGGAAACTTTTGGGATCGAGAGCCTGGCCAACCAGGATCAGAGCCGTGCGCTCGAGCGCCGCTTCCTTCGCCTGCGCGGCGATCGAGGCCAGAGTCCCGCGAAGAACGGTCTCATCCCGCCAAGAGGCGCGAAACACGGCGGCTGCGGGGCAGTCCGCTCCATAAAAGGGCATCAGTTCTTCTGCAATTTGCCCGAGCTTGTGGATCGAAAGATGGATCGCAAGCGTTGCGCCTGTCGCCGCGAAGGCCGCGAGCGCCTCCTTTTCCGGCATTGCGGAGGCGCGCCCTCCGGTGCGGGTCAACACAAGCGACTGCGAGACCTCGGGCAATGTCAGCTCGGCGCCAAGCGCCGCCGCGGCCGCGGCGAAGGAAGGAACCCCGGGCGTTACCGTATAGGGGATCGCGAGCTCTTTGAGGGCGCGGATCTGCTCGCCGAGCGCGCTGAAGATGGAAAGATCGCCCGAATGCAGCCGCGCGACATCCTCGCCCGCCCGGTGCGCGCGCAAAAATTCGCCGCTGATTTCATTGAGACTCATTGGC
>JAFMSB010000055.1:0-4880 GCA_017353815.1 Methylocapsa sp.
GGCCCCCGCTGCCTTCACAAATCACCGCATCCTCTGTCCCCCCCTTTGGGCCCGCACCGAACCTTTTGCAGCAAATATTTTCTCAGCCGGCGGAGGCCCCGGCGTTCCGGGCCGCTCCCGCGGCCGCATCTGCGCCGAAGCAGCCGGGACTCGTGGCTTCGTTCGGCGAATATTTGCAGACCATCTCCGGCGCGGTTCAGTCGGGGAACGGGCGAACGCTGGCCAGCGACAGTAGCACCGATTTCTATCCCATTCCGCTTACGCAGGGGACGCTGCGCCCGGGGACCATTTATGCCGATCCGTATGGGCACATTCTAATGCTCGTCCGCCGCGTGCCGCAGGCGGGCGGCGAAGCGGGCCAATTCCTCGCTGCGGACGCGGAGCCGGATGGGACGGTCGCGCGCAAGCTATTCTGGCGCGGCAATTTCTTGTTCGCGCAGGATCCAGCACTTGGGAGCCCCGGGTTCAAACGATTCAGGCCGATTGCGCGCGATAGCAGCGGCGCCTTGCGGCGGCTGACCAACAGGGAGATTGCAAAAAATCCGAGCTACAACGATTTTTCCCTCGAACAGTCACGGCTCGGCGCCGAAGGCTTTTACGATCGGATGGATGAGGTAATGTCGCCTGAGCAACTCGATCCATTGCGCGCGATGAAGGACGCGATCGCGGCACTCGACGAACAGGTGCGGCTGCGCGTCACGGCGGTCGAAAACGGGCGCAAGTTCCAGAATAGCGGCCGAGGCAATGCCGCCATGCCAGACGGCCGGTCGATCTTCGAGACGAGCGGCGCGTGGGAAAATTTCTCCACTCCGGCGCGCGATTTTCGCCTGTTGATCGCGATCGATGTGGTCCGCGGCTTTCCGGATCGCGTGGCGCAGCGGCCGCAGCGATACGCAATGCCCAAAGATAAAGATGTTGCCCAGGTGAAGGCCGACTTGCAGAACGTGCTCGCGTCGGAGCTTGCGACGCGCAAGTTTGCATATACGCGCAGCGACGGCTCCTTGTGGACACTTTCGCTCAAAGACGTAATCGACCGCGCAGCGGCTCTCGAAATGGCATACAATCCGAACGATTGTGTTGAGCTGCGGTGGGGCGCATCGCCTGACTTCGAAGAGGCATCGACGTGCAAGCGGCAGGCACCGGCGGCACAGCGGGAAAAAATGATAAATTACCGCATTTGGTTCCAGGAGCGGCACTGGCCGGCGCATGTTTAGCGATCAGCCGCTGGGCGGCGGATACTTCTGCCGCGGAAATGCCATGTTCACTGGAGCGGCCCGCCGCTGGGGCACTCATTAACGGTATGCCTGCCTGATTGGGACGAGCCCATCTGAACCGGCCGGAACTCGTATGGCGCGTGGGCGCACCGCGGGCTGCCGCCTACCATACGAACAGCTCGCCGCCTTTACCGCAGCGCAATTGCAAGCCCGCTGAGGTCGAGATTTGCAATCAAACCGATTTGCCGGCCTTCCAATTGCAAGATGGCGCCCTTATCGTTGGTAAGTTGAATCAAACGTGCGCCGACCCCCAGCGCGGCGCCGGCCCCGGCGGCGACATAGACGCCGGCGACGTCCGACGGCCTGCGAATGTGGATGACCCGGCCAGCTAAGGTTGTCTGCGACAGACCGAAGACGAGGCCTGCGTCTACGCCGCCGACCGACAACGGGTATCGCCGGCCGTGAAAGATCAGCGTGCCCCATCCCCCATTCGCGCCGATGAACCAACCGCCCTTCACCACCGAAATGCGGACAATGCCGCTGTCGGCGGAGGCCGCCAACGAAATGCTCGCGCCGGCCACTGCGACCGCCGCGATAAGGCCGATACGAACTCGGCGAGAATTTTGCATGGTGGAGTTTTCCTGGAAACTATCAGGGCGCGGCTCGGCAAGCCTCAACTGGAATCTCCAGACGCCCCCTAAACCGAAATGAATTGTAGGCGTTCCCTGCGCCGATTGGAAGCGCGGCCCCCGGCTTTTCCTCAGCGCTGGCAAAAGCAGGATTGCGGCCAGGGCGGTGGAAATGCGATCGCATGGGTTTTTTCTCTAACGACATCAAAGGTCACGTGATGGATTGCACTCTAACGAGCGTCAGAAGGGCTTTGAATCGGCTCTTCCGTCTGGATTCTGTCCGGCCGGCGGACTGTTCGGGCTCGCCAGGTTGCCAGCCCCCGCCATATGTTGCGCTAATCCCACACTCACGATTCATTAACGCGTCAGGCGAGACTTTGACGAACTTTTGACGAAATGCCGGGACATTCGCGTCTTCAGTGCAATGAGGCATGTCTGCCCGTTAATGCCTGAAACAACGGCTCAAGGAACTCGAATACCCGGATTTCCGGCCCTGATGAGAGAAGTAATGAACGGACTTTACGTCTACTCAATAATGGTTGCCGGGTTTCTCTTAGCTCTGGTCATTTCGATCTCGCGCCGCCACGAAGTTTCGTCACATGGACAGGCATACATTGCCATTTTGTCCGGTGCATTCCTGCCCGGAGTAGTCATAATGGCTGGACTCTCTGTCCATTCAGCGCAGCAGAATAGAAATCCCACTGTAACAGCCACGCCATCTGATAAGTATAGCCAGCTTCAATCTTCCATCCTTCTAGCGCAGCAGAATAGGAATCCCTCTCCAACAGCCATCCCCTCCGATAACCGCGTGGTTTTGGAGAATTTTGATGCACTGCAACGTTCTGGACAACAACCGTCTCAGGCTGCGCCGCCATACGGAGCTCCCGAAAGCGGAGTTCTTGATACTGAGCGAGAGATCACATCGGGCCCGCTGCTAGGTTTATATTCCTGGACGGCCGTGTATGATATCTCAGCGCATACGGTCTATCTCCCCGATGGGACGAAATTGGAAGCGCATTCCGGCCGAGGCAGCAGGTTGGACGATCCGCGTTACGTGCGTGAACATATGCGCGGGGCGACACCGCCCAATGTCTACGAGCTTGCGTTAAGGGAGAAGACCTTTCACGGGGTTCAAGCATTGCGCCTCAAACCTCTCGGCGCCGGTGACACTTTCGGACGGTCAGGTCTCCTCGCACACACTTACATGCTCGGCCCGAGGGGCGAGTCCAATGGATGTGTGGTCTTCAAGAACTACAACGCGTTTCTGCAGGCGTTTCAAAATGGTCAGGTCAAACGTCTGGTCGTGGTGGATAATCTGAAAGTCCGCACGGGGTACGAGCTCGCTTTAGCGCAGGCCTGTTTCGCGCGATTGGCAAATGTTTCCTATTGGAGTGATGCCAGCGTCAGCGCGCAGCACGGCAAGAATTTGGCCGACGCCAGCTTCCGGGAGCCACCGGAATTGCCCGCGCGGCCCGCAAACGCCGCCACCGGGCGCTTGCGCGTGAAGGAGCGAGCGGCGGCCGCACTGATGTCAGCGGCTCTGAGGCGCAGGGAAACGCATCATGGCCGGGGCCGGTCTGCAAAGATCGTCCATCTCATTGATCGGCGCGTTGGCGCCAGTGCCCGCAAGTTCGCGCGGCGCCGCCATCGGCGTGACGCTCCCGTTGGCATCCTTCGGGAAGCGCATCGCTAAGCTGCCCGGGCTTTGTTGGTACCCGGGCCGAGGGAAATCGCTGCAGCGTATGCGCGCGGCAGCTATAAGATCGCAAGCAGCGTTCACTAAACTTGTCCCTATTCGAACGGCCGGGGGTTAACCCTCACCTGCTCTTTTCCATGCCAGGACGCTGGCATGGAGAGCATTGTGGAGACGATCGATACTTTAATCATTGGGGCTGGGCCCGCAGGCCTTACAACGGCTTACCGGCTCGCCAAAGCCGGTCACGCTCCGGCCGTGATCGAACAAGACCCGCACTATGTGGGCGGCATCAGCCGGACGGTGTCCTACAAAGGCTTTTTGTTCGACATTGGCGGCCACCGCTTCTTTTCGAAATCGCGCGAAGTAGTGGAGCTTTGGGATGAAATCTTGCCAGAGGACTTTCTCACCCGGCCGAGGCTGTCGCGCATCTATTATGGCGGCAAATTTTATGCCTATCCCCTAAAAGCCTTTGAGGCCTTGCGCAATCTGGGACTTTGGCAAAGCTCGGCCTGCGTCGCCTCCTATGCGCTTGCCCGCGCCTTTCCAATTCATAACCCCAAAACCTTTCATCAATGGGTGCGTAACGAATTCGGCGAGCGCCTGTTTGCGATCTTCTTCAAAACCTATACCGAAAAGGTGTGGGGAATGGGTTGCGACGCAATCTCGGCCGATTGGGCCGCCCAGCGAATCAAAGGGCTCAATCTGTTTAAGGCGCTGAGCGATGCTCTGCAGCGCTCGCTCGGCGTGAAGCGAAGCTCTGGTGCCAAGTCCAAGACTCTCATTGAGTCCTTTCGCTATCCAAGGCGCGGCCCCGGCATGATGTGGGAAGCCGCTGCAACGAAAATCGCGAACTTTGGCGGCCGGATTATCATGGACCGGCGGTGCGGGAAGCTCAGCTATGATCCCGAACAAAAAATTTGGACCGTGGAGGCAAGGAGCAGCAGCGGCACCATGGAAACATTCAATGCGCGCAATGTCGTCTCATCCGCGCCCATTGCGGAGCTCTTTTCCGCCCTCCATCCGGCGCCTCTCACATTATTCCATGCGCGGGCACTCAAATACCGCGATTTTCTGACCGTGGTCCTGATTGGCAAGACAAAAAACAAATGGCTGGACAATTGGATTTACATCCATGATCCGAAAGTGAAGGTCGGCCGGGTCCAGAACTTTCGCTCATGGTCCCCGGAGATGGTGCCGGACAGCGAATCGACGTGTCTGGGCCTTGAATACTTCTCCAGCGAAGGCGACGGGCTTTGGGGCATGAGCGACGGCGAGCTCATTGCGCTTGCCAAAAGCGAAATCGAGGCAATCGGATTGATGCGCATTAATGAGATCACGGAT
>JAFMSB010000055.1:4890-8347 GCA_017353815.1 Methylocapsa sp.
GCGCAACAATGTGGAACGGCTGATGATCCTTGCCGCGGGCGATGCCGAAGCGGAGCTCACCGCCTGCAATCGGATTGATGCGCATTAATGAGATCACGGATGCTTGCGTCGTGCGCCAGAAGAAGGCCTACCCCGTTTACGATGAAACCTATCTCGAAAATCTGCGCATGATCCGTTTCGAGCTCAAGTCTAGGTTTCCTTCACTTTATCTGGTTGGGCGCAATGGAATGCATAAATACAACAACCAGGATCACGCGATGATGACCGGCATATTGACCGCCGAAAATATTCTTGCCGGCCGCACGCTTTACGACGTGTGGCAAGTCAATGAGGACGCCGAATATTGCGAGGCAGGAATTGCCGGAGCAAAGGAAGCGCTTGAAAGCGCGCGCCTCGTGCCGCAGAAAGCGGCATGAGGCCATGGCCGCCTTTCTGCATGCCTTGTCGCGATCTTTACGCGGCGGCTCAAAGCGACTGCCGGGGCGGCAGCCCGCGCGCGTTGCGAGCGCGAGGCGCTTGCTCGACCCCTGTATCCAGGGCTCTTGGCCGCTTGCGCTTATCGCCTTCAGCATTTTTCTCTTGAACCGCCCCTATTCGGGGATTGTCCAAGACGCTTACATTTACATCGGGCGCGCGCTCGCCGATCTCGATCCGGGAGGTGTTGGGCGCGATATGATATTTGTTTACGACGGGCAATTCGGCTTTAGCGTTTTCCGGCCGTTAGCGGCGGCGCTTGTCGCGCTCTCAGGGCCCGCATTCGCCGCAAAAGCCCTGGCGCTTGCAGCGATGGCCGCTTGGTTTTGGGCGGCTCTCGCTTTTTCGCGCCAGTTCCTGGGCGGCCGCGCGGTGTGGGCTGTTCTGGTCTTTGCCGCCCTTTTGCCGGCGTCTTATGGCTTGCCTCTTACGCTCAGCTTTGCCGAGCCGCTCGCTATTCCGCGCCCTTTTTCCGAGGCCTTTGTGCTTGTTGCCCTTGCAGAACTAATCCGCGGGCGCAATGGCCTCTCGCTCCTTTGGCTTGCGGCAGCTTTGCTCATGCATCCAATTATGGCGCTGCCCGGCTTTTGCGTTTTCTTCTTTCTGCTGGGATTTGAGAATAAGCACTGGTTTTGGTTCTGCATTCTCGGCATTGCCGCGCTCATCTTAGGCGGCGCATCCGGCATGCCGCTGCTCAACCGGCTTTTTGTGCCATTCGAGCCATCTTTTGGTGGCGCAAAGGAGTTCCATAGCCCCTTTATCTTTCCCACCCGGTGGCCGGCGGAATCGTTCTCCCAACTTTTTGTTTATATGGCGACTTTGGCTGTCGCCGCGCGTCTTTTGCAAGGCCGCCGTCGGCTTGTGCTTTATGGAGCCGCTTTGGCTGGCTGGGGCGGCATAGCTATGTCGGCTATTTTTGGCGATTGGCTCACATCCCTGCTGATCGTTCAACTGCAACCATGGCGCATGTGCTGGCTCATGTCCGCTGCCGGAGCCGTGGCAATGGGCATCTGCGTCATTAAACTTTGGCCGCTGGGCCCGTGCGGGCGCATCCCGTTAGCACTGCTGGCGCTTTCCTGGTTATTCGTCTCGCAGGCCGAAGTTGCCGCGCCAACGGCAATTCTCGCATTCTGCCTTTCTGCTGGACAAGAACGCTTCAAACATCTCTTCACAGCAAAAATCGTTCTCGCCGCGTGGACCTTCACGGTTGTTGCCGGCGCGATTTGGCAGTGCCGCTTGTTTGCGTTCCCGTGGCAGTTTTCGCTCTCGTCCCCGGCGGGCTACGCAAGTCCTTCGCAGATTGCGGTCCGCTATCTTCTGCCGCTCCCTGCTTGCGCCTTCGCCGCTTATTTCGCGATCGTCAAGCCGCAGATACCTTCCCGGCTGCGCGGCGCTTTCGCCGCGCTCCTTGCGGTCATGGCGGCCCTTTCTTGGGATCAGCGATCTCCGGACCAACAGATGGCCGAGACCGGCCGCCCGCCGGAGCCAATCCTGCAGCTAGTAGACAGGAGAAAGGGCGAAGTGCTCTGGATGGATGGTCTTGGTGAGGCATGGTTCCTTTTTCATCGCCCGCAATGGGCCTCGTTGGTGCAAGCCGGGCCGCGCATCTTTTCGCCGGCTCTCGCGGCAGAATGGTATGACCGTATGGGATTCCTGATGAGGCTGCGGCTTGCCAACCAAAGTAGCTTTAAGCTCCTGACCACCGTGGTGGAGCGCAAAGATAAACCCTGGTTGTCGCAGGAAGGCCTGGAGCAGCTTTGCGCGCGCAAGGATGCGCCCGCCTGGATCATCACACCCCTAAAGCAGAGAAAGGAACCCCCGGCGGGCATTCCAATGATGTTATGGAAACTGCCTGCGCCGCATTTCCGTCTGGCTAAGGATGGCGAAAGCTATTTTTGGGAGGAGATCGAAGCCTATGGGATCCTCCCTTGCGCAGCGCAGCTAAACTCCTAGCCGCTCATCGCTTTGCGATCACACTTCGTTGAAGACTTCCCTTATCCCAATGAAGGATTCCATTAACGCCGCTTTAAGACGAAGTAGGGCAGGGCTTGTTATCATGCCTTAACCCTTTCGGGAGCGTGCGCATGGAGAATTTGTCCGGCGATTTTTTTGCAAGCCAGGATCCGGCCGAGGGCCGCAGGCTTTGCGGCAATGTTCCGGCGCAGGCAAAAGATGGCGGCGGGCGAGGGCCGGATAACGATCCGGCATTGCTGCACCTTTCCCGGTCCGAAAGAATTTTTTGGGAAGCCGCGCCGATGCGGCCGAAGTTTTGGGCGAACTTAGGCCCGCAGGCGGCTCTCATCGTTGCACTCTTTGGCTTTGCCTGGGCTGCGAGCTCCTATTTTTCCGCGGGTCCCGCGCCGTTGGGAGAGAAACGGCCGGCCGATTCGGGTGCAGCGCAGCAGGAAATGGCCGGGCGGCAAGAGTTGACCTCCGCTGTGCAAAAAATGGCCGCGGAAATCCGCTCGCTGCAGTCGAGCGTGGAGACGTTGCGCGCTGGCCAGAGTCAGGCGGCAAAAATTGGCGTGGCCCTGAGCGGGGTCAACGGCCGCCTTGATTCGGTCAAATTCGAGACCAGCGCGGCAATCGCAGCGATGGCAGGCAAGCTCGAGCGGGCGCAACGCGAGCCCGAGGCGAAACTGTCTCAAGTCATCGACCGGCTTGATCGCCTCGAGCGCAAGCTCGCCACGCCGGTTGCGGCGGAAGCGCCACCTGCGGCGGCGGGCTCAAATTCGAAGACAGCGCAGATCGCGGCATACCCGGGTAGGCCGGGGACCGAAGACGGCGAGGGTGTGCGGCGCCCGCATCTCCTAACCAATTGGGTTGTCCGCGACGTGTACGACGGCTTCGCCCTTCTCGAAAATCACCGGGGCATTACTATCGAGGTCGCGCCCGGGGAATACATACCCGGCGCGGGACGGGTGAGATCGATTGAAAGACGTGGCCCCGGCTGGATCGTGCTCACGAGCCAAGGACTGGTTGA
>JAFMSB010000365.1 GCA_017353815.1 Methylocapsa sp.
GCCCTCCTAGAGAGTACCCGCGGCACAATCGAGGTCGCGCTCGGCGAAGTGGTGCCAGGCGCCGGAAGGGTGAAGGCGATTGAAAGGCGCGGCTCTGGATGGATCGTGATCACAAGCCGGGGCCTTGTCGATTCTGCTAGCGACGTCTTTATGCCCTGACAAATTTATCTGCAGACACGCGGTCATGGTACCGCCACCCCGGATCGAACGGGGGACCTCTAGATCCACAATCTAGCGCTCTAACCAACTGAGCTATGGCGGCACTCTGGAAGCCTGAAAGCGTAAAAGCATCGGCCGCTGATTGCAAGAGCTGGCGTCCGCCAGGCAAGAGCCAGGCTCCGGTGTTCCATCGAGGCGCTTTGACCGCCGCTAAAATTACGGTTTCCCAGGGCCAGCCAATCGAAAAGAAGGTCACGCGGGTGGATCAACAAGAACGGGATGCTGCCGCCCTTTGCTTTAGGCCGGGGCTGACCTCGCAACAGAGAGCGGAAATTTTCGCCTCCTTGCCGCCCGGCCTTCCTTCCGGTCTGCCGCTTGCCGCAATGGGCGGCAAATATGCGCGCGAGGCGTCCGAGCTCGTTCTCGCCAGCAGGGACTTCCTAGCGTTATTCGGCGCCAAGAGCCTTGATGGTTTCGCTTGGCCAAACGAGAGCGCCCCGTCTCCTGGTGATTTCGTGCAGCAGTTCATTTGCGATGCCCCGGCTTCGACCGGCAAATTGCGGCTGCGGTTTGGACGGATGACACGAACCGTCACTTTTTTTGGCTGCCGAATCGCTGCGGGAAAAGGGGCGCCCTTTTTTGCTGGGGCCGTCATGGACGTTGCCGACGGGGACAGCAAGGCTCATGATTTCGTAGGTGATAAAACGAAGCCTTCTGACCCGGCGAGGGCTGATAATAGGAATTGCACCAGGGTGGGCCGGCGCAAAGCTTTGCAGTCCCATGCGGGGGGAGAAGCTGCCGGAGGGGGAACGCCCGAAAGTGAACTGCGCCGCCTGAAAGGCGAATTTCGTGAGCTCAACGCCATTTTGGATACGGCGGCCGATGGCGTCGCCATGCTCGACTGGCGCGGTCTAATACGGACATTGAACCGTTCGGGCGAGGCGCTTTTTGGCTGCGATCAGCATGAGGTTTGGGGCAAACCGCTGATGAGCCTTCTCGCGCCCGAAAGCAGGCCGCTCGCGCATGACTATTTGGAGGGGCTGAAGTCCCGCGAGGCGGCGAGCCTGTTCAATCAGGGGCGCGAGGTTGCGGCCCTAACCTGCCAGGGCGGAACTCTCCCGGTCTTTATGACGCTTACGAGAATCGCTGCACCTGGCACGAGGGGGCAGGCGGGGACAAGATTTTGCGCGCTCTTTCGCGATCTCACTCAGTGGAAAAAAGCCGAACAGGAGCTTGAAGCCGCGCGTAAGGAAGCCGAGCGCGCGAATGCGCTAAAATCGGCTTTCGTCGCCAAGGTGAGCCATGAAATTAGGACCCCGCTCAACGCCATTCTCGGCTTTGCCGAGGTGATGATGGGCGAGCGCTTCGGTCCCATTGGCAATCAGCGCTACAAGGATTATCTTGGCGATATCCACGCCTCCGGCACGCTCCTGATGAGCCTCGTCGATGATTTGCTCGATCTTTCCAAGATTGAGGCGGGCAAGATGGAGTTTTGCTTTGCATCGATCGACGCCAACAGGATCGTTGCCGCTTGCGCCGCGATGATCGAGCCGCAGGCGGGGCGGGAACAGGTCGAGATTCGGCTCTCCTTATCGCCTGCGCTCCCGAACATTCTTGCGGACGAGCGCGCATTTCGCCAGATAATCCTCAATCTTCTCTCCAACGCGGTGAAGTTCAACCGGCCGGGCGGCCAGGTGATCGCGTCCACTTTGCTTGCCGATTCCGGCTGCGTCGTTGTCCGGATTCGCGATAGCGGTTTTGGCATGCGGGAGGCCGACGTTGACCGTGCCTTCGAGCCTTTCCAAAGGCTTTCCACGGAGCGGCCGTCGCGCGGCACGGGCCTGGGCCTGCCGCTCACCAAGGCTCTGGTCGAAGCCAATGGCGCATCAATGACGCTTAAGAGCAAGGAACAGGAAGGCACTTTGGCCGAAGTCGTCTTTCCCCCCGCGCGAGTCCTTGCAGAGTGAGGGGCGGAAGTTTTATTGCGTTTCGATGCCCTTGCCCGGCGCATCATGGCCGGGTTCGCTGAAACGAAACACAGCTACGGACACATTATCAAATCCGCCCGCGTCCAACGCCGCATTGATGAGATTTTCACAAGCTTCCCGCGGCGGGGCCTGAGAAGCAAGCCGCGCAATCGCCGCATCGTCGACCATGCTCCATAGTCCATCCGTGCAAAGGATAAGTATGTCGCCAGCAAGCAGGGAAATCGGTTCATTCGTGATTGATGGACCGGCATGCGGGCCGGTGCCTAGCGCCTGCAAAAGGATGTTGCGGCCTCGAGCTGTCTTCGCCTCACCCTCTGTTATGAGGCCATCGCGAATCATCTGCGCAAGAAGCGTCTGGTCCTCGGTCAGGCGCCCCAATTGGCCCTTGCGCAGAAGATAGGCGCGGCTGTCGCCAACATGCGCAAGCCATGCTTTGCCTTCGCGAATAGCGAGCGCCGTGCAGGTCGTGCCCATGCCTTGGCACTCGGGATGTTTTTCGCCATATTCGAATATCGCGCGATTGGCGGCCTCGAAGGCAATCGCCAGCGAAGCCGGAATTTGCCGCCGCGAGGTAAAATAAGCGCGCGCTACGGCCTCGATGGCAATAGCGCTTGCGACTT
>JAFMSB010000366.1 GCA_017353815.1 Methylocapsa sp.
CGGTGCGCCGCCCCGGAAATGCGCCCCCCGCACCGAAGATCGCAATGATTGACATCAACTTGGAAACTTGGGAGGCGATTCGTATCTAAAGTCCGGCACTCTCATGCCGCGAGCCGTAACTATGGTCCTCATGGGCGTATCAGCCGGAAAACGCATTCTCCTGATCATCGGCGGCGGCATCGCGGCCTACAAATCCCTCGAACTGATCCGCCGCCTGCGTCAAAAAGGCCATTTCGTTCGCGCGGTCATGGCAGAGGCGGCACAGCGCTTCATAACAAAGCTTTCGGCCGGGAGCCTGACCGGAGAGACCGTCTATGACGATCTCTTCGCGCTGACCGATGAGGCGGCGATGGGCCATATCGAGCTCTCCCGCGACGCCGATCTCGTCGTGGTCGCTCCTGCCACGGCCGATATGCTTGCCAAGATGGCCCACGGCCTCGCCGATGATCTTGCATCGACCCTCCTTCTTGCAACCGACAAGAAGATTCTCGCCGCGCCCGCGATGAATGTGCGTATGTGGCTGCATCCCGCAACCGCGCGCAACGCCGGGATTCTGCGCCGGGATGGTATCGCATTCATAGGGCCGGAAGACGGTGCCATGGCATGCGGCGAATTTGGCCCCGGGCGTATGAGCGAGCCCGAGGCAATTCTCGCTGCAATCGAAGAAATGCTGGCCTCCGATACAAAGATACCGCTGCCCGCCGCGCTCTCCGGCCAAGCGGCCAATGCGCTTGCCGGGCGGCGCGTGATTGTGACATCGGGACCGACGCATGAACCGCTTGATCCCGTGCGATACATCGGCAACCGCTCTTCCGGCAAGCAGGGTCATGCAATTGCAGCCGCCGCAGCCGCTGCCGGGGCGGAGGTTGTTCTTATCTCGGGGCCAGTTGCGCTTGCCGATCCCAAAGGCGTCACGGCCATCCACGTAAATACCGCGCTCGAGATGCTAAGGGAGGTTGAAGCGGCGCTTCCGGCCGACATTTTCATTGGCGCGGCCGCGGTCGCAGACTGGCGCCCCGCCGAGATTTCCACTGCCAAGCTCAAGAAAGACACGGGAAACGGAATTCCACTTCCGCTCGCCAAAAATCCCGATATCCTCGCCACGGTGGGAAGACGGCCGAAAGGCCGCCCTGCTTTGGTCGCAGGTTTTGCCGCAGAGACCGAAAAACTTCTGGAAAACGCTCAGGGAAAGCTTGCGGCCAAGAACTGCGACCTGATTGTTGCCAACGAAGTCGGCGCGGAGTCGGACGTCTTGGGAGGGGACAAGAACAAGGTGCATATATTGACCGGCCAAGGCCGCGAGTCATGGCCTCTTATGGTTAAGGAGGAGGTCGCTCGGCGGCTCATCGCCAAGCTCGCGGGGATGCTCAATTGAATGGGTGTGGGGCAGCGGCGTCCGTCAGGGTTGAGGTGATGCGCTTTCCCCACGGCGAAGGTTTGCCCTTGCCTGCCTATCATACCGGCGGAGCCGCGGGCTTGGACCTTCTTGCTGCTCTTCCCGCGGGGGCAAAAATAATTCTTAAGACCGGGGGCCGGCAAGCGGTTGGAACGGGCATTGCGCTGGCCTTGCCCGCGGGTTTCGAAGGCCAGGTGCGGCCGAGATCGGGACTTGCCCGGGATTATGGCGTGACCGTGTTGAATGCGCCGGGCACCATCGATCCCGATTACCGCGGCGAGGTCGTGGTGCTGCTGATCAACCACGGCGACGCGCCGTTTGAAATAATACGGGGGGCAAGGATTGCCCAGCTCGTTGTCGCGCCCGTGGCAAGAGCTGCCCTCGCCGAAGTCCGCGAATTAGAGCCGACCGGACGGGCAGCCTGTGGCTTTGGCTCGACAGGGATGGCTGCTGGCGCAGGAGAGCCGCTGTGACTTTGCTTTCGCGCCGAGGCTACCTGGCTCTTGCTGCGGTCGCCGACATAGCCATTCATGCGCGGCCCGATCCCGTTGCGGCAAAGGCATTGGCCGCCCGGCTCGAACTGCCGCCGCGCCATCTGGAGTCGCTTCTCCAAGGATTGGTTCACGCGAATATCCTCAAGGGGGTTCGAGGGCCGCGCGGCGGCTACGAGCTGGCCAAGGAGCGCCGCCGCATCACGGCGGCAGCGGTCCTGCGCTCGGTTTCGAGCGACACTGAAGCAGGCGCAACACGCGATAGCCCGCTCGTCAGCCAAGTGATTGCCCCGATCGTCGAGAGAGCCGGTAAGGCTTTTCTCGGCGAACTAGAGACAATTACGATCGACGATATTTGCCGCCGGGTCGAGGAACTGAAGCTCGGCATGGAAAAAACCACCGGGCCGGATTTTTCGATCTGATCGACCGATACCCCGGCCTCGCCAAAAATGCGCCGAAGCCAGCCCAAGGGATACTAATGCAAACTCACCATTTGGAGGTCGTGGCTTAGCGCGTTCGCAACGGCAGCGTCACGCGAATCGGTCACAACAATTGGCGTGCCGTCCGCCCCGAGCAACGCAAACAGCTGGAGGCCGGGTTGAACCGGCGGAGCCGCCGGAAACAAACGGCTCAGTTCCTCGGAGCGGATTGGCCTCAAATAGGCGATCTGCCCTCCACCGAGGCTTGCCAGTTGCTCATCGGTAAGCAAGGGCTGGGGCGAAATATCATTCATGGTCAATATAGTCTCTTTTTAGGCTCGGCGCTCGCTCTGCTTCGCGCCCGCCCGGAACCGCGATTAGACCTCCGGAACGCTTGGCGGCTTCTGAGGTTGCGTCTTCGTGCCCCGGCTGGGGTAGATTGGCTGGGGTAGATATGG
>JAFMSB010000367.1 GCA_017353815.1 Methylocapsa sp.
CCTGGAGCGCAACCAGGAATCCTCCGGGAGGAGGCTTTTCGTTGCCATAATAGCGGCCGCTCCAAGTGTTTACATACACAACTCCATTGGGCGCCACGGCCATATGCCGGGCGTGGCCGACATTGTCGGCAAGCACCGTTGCGCAAAAGCCAGGGGATAATGTTATCCCGGCGTTATCAGGCTCGCAGGCTCCGGCCGAATGGGTGCCGCTATTTCCGGCTTGCGCGAAAGCTGGCGCCTGGGCCGCCAGCAACAGACAGATGCCGCAGGGAGCCGCCCATTGAATAGGCATTTGGAATACCGTGGTCTTTGCGGCCGGCTTGCTAGCCGTCAACTGCCGTTATTGTGGTTGAGGATAAGCGACGGTCTGCTCCCGGGGGCGAGCTTTGCACGGGATCGCTCGCGCTATCGGCTCCCTCCGAGTGTCCTGGCAATAAAAGTTCGTTTGCGGCATTAGATTATCCACGCGCACGCGGATAAATCTTGTGCTGGGTCAAGCTGGTTTCAAGCGCCGCTTTGCGAGGCCTGATGACGCCCCGCGCTATAAGCTGCCGAATTCCATATGGGCTGTTCCTCATCCTTGGCCCATCGCCATGCGCAAATTCTCGCTGACCTTATCGAGAAAGCCAGTCGTCGATAACCAGCGCTGATCGGCGCCGACGAGCAGGGCGAGATCCTTGGTCATGTAGCCCGCCTCGACGGTGGCGACGCATGTCGCCTCCAGCGTATTTGCGAATTTTGCCAGCTCCGCATTGTTGTCGAGCTTGGCGCGATGGCTCAGCCCGCGCGTCCAAGCAAAGATCGAGGCAATCGAATTGGTCGATGTTTCCTTGCCCTTCTGGTGCTCGCGGAAATGGCGCGTGACGGTCCCATGCGCGGCTTCCGCTTCGACCGTCTTGCCGTCCGGCGTCATGAGCATCGATGTCATCAGGCCGAGAGATCCAAATCCTTGCGCCACCGTATCCGACTGGACGTCGCCGTCGTAATTCTTGCAGGCCCAGACATAGCCTCCCGACCATTTGAGCGAGGAGGCGACCATGTCGTCGATCAGGCGGTGCTCATAGATCAGCCGGGCTTCCTCGAACGCGGCTTTAAATTCCTTCTCGTAAACCTCTTGGAACAGATCCTTGAACCGGCCGTCGTAGGACTTCAGGATGGTGTTTTTTGTCGATAGATAGACGGGATATTTGCGCATTAGCCCGTAGTTCATCGATGCGCGGGCAAAATCGCGGATCGAATCGTCGAGATTATACATAGAGAGTGAGACGCCGGGACCAGGGTAGTCGTAGACTTTCCGCTCGATGATCGAGCCATCTTCGCCCTCGAACCTGATGATCGCGCGTCCTTTGCCGGGAACTTTGAAGTCCGTGGCACTGTATTGATCGCCAAATGCGTGGCGGCCAATTACGATCGGGCGTGTCCAGCCCGGGACGAGGCGCGGCACGTTGCGGCAGATGATCGGCTCGCGGAATATCACTCCGCCCAAAATATTGCGGATGGTGCCGTTCGGCGATTTCCACATCTGCTTCAGATTGAACTCTCTGACGCGTGCTTCATCGGGTGTGATTGTCGCACATTTGACGCCAACGCCATGCCGCTTGATCGCATTGGCCGCCTCGATTGTTACACGGTCATTCGTTGCGTCGCGGTTTTGGATGGAGAGATCGTAATATTCGAGCTTGATGTCGAGATAGGGGTGAATGAGCTTGTCGCGGATATAGTGCCAAAGGATTCGCGTCATTTCGTCGCCGTCGAGTTCGACGATCGGATGTTCGGCTTTAATTCTTCTCATCTTTGATGGCCCGGCCCCTTTTAAAAGAAACTCAAGGCAAGCCCCATTGGCTTATGCGCAGAGCCGCAAGCACGCGCCTGAACGCATTGGAGAGCAGCCACCCCCTCCCGGCAACGCTCGGCACTCTTGCTATTTGGTGCAAAACCTTTCCCGCTGCCAATTTCTTACGCTCCTCCGTTTCCGGGGCCCCGGGCTTGCAGAGTTCCGGCATGCGGGGCGCCAAAGCGAATGGCGGCGCGCCCGCGCAAATGAGATCCGCAAACCGGTGCTGCCACTGTTGACCACTGCCAAGGCATAACCGCCGGGGCTGGCTAAATGAACTGAATTGTATCGCCTTCGAGCCGCAAGCAAGTCAACCGCCCAGTCGCGTAAGCACCGGTGTCGATATTGATCCGGTTTTGCTTGACCATTGGCTCCTTGACCGGTGTGTGGCCGTGAACAATGATCTTTTCAAAAGGCTGCTCATGAAGCAGGAATTCTTCTCTGATCCAGAGCAGGTCCTCTTCGGCCTGGGCCGCAAGGGGCCTGCCGGGCCGCACGCCCGCGTGCACAAAATAATAATCTCCACAGCTAAAACTGAGCTTAAGCTCGGAAAAAAAGTGGCTGTGGCTGTCCGGCAAGGCAGTGCGCAGAGCTGCTGAGAGTTCCTCTTGCTCTTTTGCAGATGCATTTATTGCCGGTTTTAGCCCATAGGAAGCCAGCGTCGGCAGGCCGCCGTATTGCGCCCACGGCCCAAGAACGCTGGGATTTTCGAGGAATTCGGCCAAAAAGATCTCGTGGTTTCCTTTGAGGCAGCAAAGCCAATGAGTTTGGCCGCGGGAAACCAGCAGTTCCAAAACGCCCGCCGAATCATTGCCCCGGTCGATGTAATCGCCAAGATAGACCTGGATGGCTTCCGCGGGCGGATCTGCACGCAAATCGCGGTCAATCCGCGAAAAGAGCTGCCTGAGAAGATC
>JAFMSB010000368.1 GCA_017353815.1 Methylocapsa sp.
CGTCCGGATAGGCCGGCGCTCACAACTCGCGAGACGAGTGCTGGTCCGCGCTTCCGATAAAAGCGCCGCATCCGCCGCTCCGGCGGCGCGCTCTTGCCCGCCGGATCGCGGCGGTTTGCACGTATTTTATGTTATCCCTTATCCATCATCCCAAATTCTCACCTTTTTTCGCGCACAGGTTGCAATCCGCGACGTCACGCCCCTCGCTTGACGCCGCGCCAAAAATCCACCCATGACTAGCCCGCTCCGGCCTTTTTACGAGACCGGCGAAGATCCGAAATTTGCTCACAGGCGAGAGGAACTCCGTGGCGCGGGCAGGCGAAGTAGCGAATGTTTTGGGCGCTAGCGCGCTTTCCGCTCGCATGGAGTCGATGCGAGCGACAAGAAATCGCGCCAGATCAGTAAGCTGGAGCGAATTCTCGCCGCAAAAGTCTGTCAACTTTTGCGGAATTCGCTCTAGGCAGCACATCTGGCTTCTGTTCGCGTTGCTCCTTTTCCTTGCGAGCGGGCAAGGCGCCCATTGCCAGGGCGTTATCAAGGCCCGCTATGGCGATTGGGAATTGCGCTGCGAAACGCCACCGGGCGCGGCAAAGGAGCAATGCGCGCTCGTGCAAAGAGTCGCCGACGAAACAAAACCCAATATCGATCTTATGGTGATCGTTCTTAAAACCGCGGATGGGAAGAACCGGCTATTGAAGGCCATCGCGCCGCTCGGTGTATTTCTTCCCCACGGCCTCGGGCTGAAGATTGACGATGTCGATGTCGGGCGGGCAGGTTTCGCGCAATGCACCCCAAACGGCTGTGTCGCTCAGGTCGTCATGCAAGACAAATTGGTCGAGCAAATGAAAAACGGCAAAAAGGCCATGTTCTTCATCTTTCAATCCCCCGAAGAAGGCATCGGCATCCCGCTCTCCCTGGCAGGATTTAAGGACGGATTCGATGCCTTGCCGTAAAGCAGGCCGCAGCCCGGTACGCAGACCCTTGCCTGCTCGCTCCGCATTGCCCTTGCTTGCCATGCTGGCCGCACTCGGGCCAGCCGGCTGCGGCAGCCCTTTTGGCGGCCCGGAATCGCCCCAGTCTGCGCAACCAAGCGATCCTCCGGGCTCGCGCCTGCTCGCCGGCATGCTGGGTCTGAGGAGGGTCGAGCCTGCGGCCGGCACGGCAGGCGCAACGGGAGAAAAAGAACTGCACATTTCCTGCCCCGAGATCCGGGTGCCCCAAGAAGGCGCGGCAAGCCGGGCTTATGCGGGGGAGCCGCCGTCCAACGCAAATCTGCGCTACCAGCTCGGGCTCAATGAGACGGCGCGGGAATGCGCGCGCGAAGGAAGCCAGCTGGCGCTCAAGATCGGAGCAGCAGGCAAAGTGCTACTTGGTCCAGCAGGCAGCCCCGGCAGTTTCACGGTTCCGGTGCGCATGACAATTGTGCGCAAGAGCGACAATCAGCCGGTCCTCGCCAAGCTCTATAGCGCCACGGCGACCATCGCTCAAAACACAACGGAAGCGGAATTTACGGTTATTTCCGAACCGCTTCACGTCCCTTTCCTGCAGGAGCACGCGGACCAAGATTACGCGATAAGGATTGAGATGGGCGAAGGTCCCGCCAAGAGCGAGCATCCGCACAAGGGCGCCAAGCGCTCATAGCACATCCCCCCGCGCGGCCGGGCCCTCAAACGTGAAACAATTAGCAAGGGTAAGGCCAATATCGATGCACCAGCGCCATTGGCGGCGAATGCCCCCGCTATTAGCCTTCGAGTAATGAGCGAATGCGGCTTGCGATTACCTCCAGCAGGTAGGGCTTCGGAAAAAAAGCTTCTGCGGGTACGAGCCCAGAGGTAACGGCTGTGTCATCCTTTCCGGAGGTTACTAAGACGGCAACGCTTGGGTGATGTTCCCGAACCCAGCGCACAAGCATAAGCCCGTCCATCGGGCCGGGCATCTGAACGTCGGTGAAGATGACGGCTACCGGCTCGCCCGCCGTCAGGATGTCGAGCGCCTCGGCCGTATTCGCTGCTTCCAAAACGGCATGGCCGGCCTCTCGCAGATGATCGGCGACCGTAAACCGGACCAGGATTTCATCCTCAACAACCAAAACAACTCGCCTCCGCCTTGGTGCGGGGTGGCCGGATGGCTCTTCGGCCGCCAGACAACATTGCAGCACGTACCGGGATTGGAGCCAAGAGGCTGGGCTGGGCTGGGAATGCAAGCTAGGGCCTCCGAGCTATCCGCCGCCGTTCGCGAAGCGCATTGATGCGCCGGACGACCTCCTCCGGGTGGTATGGCTTCTCGAGCGGGCCCTCATCGCAAAGATCACCTGCTCTTTGGGCAGCCCCTGGGGCTCCATTCGACAATATGACATCGATATCGGGATGATTTTCGCGGATGTGCCGGGCAAGCTCGAAACCATTGCTGCTGCCGCCTAACTGAACCTCGGCCAGAACGACGTCAATCTTTTTTCCTGCAGCCAATACGGCTAGGACATCGTCCGCAGTTACGCCTTCAACAACCTTATAGCCACAATCACGTAAATAGTCGGCTAGGACCATTCGCGCTAAAACATCGGGTTCGGCAATAAGTATTGTGGCCGAAGCGGTGGCGGGAGAACTTGTCTCGGCAGGTGACGATGGTGACATCCGCCACGGAACTAACTTTAGTGCCGATTGGTTCCGGAACGGAAAGCCGCGTCCTCAAATCCATCGAAATGCTACGGCGGCGCCGAAAATAGTTCCAAGCGCGGCAGCCGGGGTGGC
>JAFMSB010000056.1 GCA_017353815.1 Methylocapsa sp.
TCCAGCTTATTGATTTGGCGCGATTTCTTATCGCTCGCATGATTCCATGCGAGCGATAAGTGCGCTAGCGGCTGCCATTCCTTCGAAAGGCTGCGCCGCTGCGCGCCACGATGCGCGGGAAGCGGGAGCACCCGGCAACGCGCATCGTCAGCGGGCCCGCGTCTGGCGCGCGAGGCGGAAGACACCCTGTTCCCCCAACAGATTCCAAATCCACGGCTCGCTGAAAGCGAGCGGCGTGCCGGACCTATCAAGCGCAACACCCCGCTCGATGCGCGCGCCGATTTCGCGCACGAGCGTGATAAAATCCTGGATCGTGCAAAAATGAATGTTCGGGGTTTCGTACCAGGCGCAAGAGTGGTTGCGGGTCACGGGCATCCGCCCGCCAAATGCGACTTGGAGCCGGATGCGCCAATGGCCAAAGTTGGGAAACGAAACGATAGCATGGCGGCCGATTCGCAGCATATGTTCGATCACGGCGCGCGGCCGCCGTGTCGCCTGCAATGTTTGCGATAAGATCACATAATCGAAGGCGTTATCGGGATAATCGCCAAGATCCGTGTCGGCATCGCCCTGGATGACCGGCAGCCCCTTGGCCACGCAGTCGTTGACTCCGCTCTGGGAGAGTTCGATGCCGCGGCCATCCACGGCTTTCTCTTCGGACAAAAGCCGCAACAATGTCCCGTCTCCGCAACCGACGTCGAGCACGCGGGAATGCGGCTCCACCATATCTGCAACCAGCAGAAGGTCGACACGGGCAGGGAGGGCACGCACCCGCGGAGCTCCGGTTATTTTTGTCACCACCGCCATCGCTCAGTCCGGCCCAAATTTTGCAAGCGCGATGCCCCGTGCCCGCGCCGCCGCATCCAAGAACCCGCGCGACGTCGCGATGAACTCGGGCGTATCCAGCAAAAATGCGTCATGGCCGCCGTCGGTCTCGATTTCGACGAAGGAGACCGGCGCCCCGCCCGCATTCAGCGCGCGAGCAATCGCCCGCGAGGCTTCCGTCGGATAGAGCCAGTCCGAAGTGAACGAGACGACGCAGAACCGCGTCTTTGCTCCCCTGAAGGCCGCCGCCAGCGAGCCGCCGTAATCGGCGGGCAAATCGAAATAGTCGCAGGCCCTCGTCAGATAGAGATAGGAATTCGCGTCGAAGCGGTCGACGAAGCTCGTGCCCTGGTGGTCAAGATAGTTTTCGATTTGGAATTCCGCATCGAACGAAAACGCCGGGGCGCTGCGATTTTGCAGCTTGCGGCCAAATTTGACCTGCAGAGCCTCCTTCGACAGATAGGTGATGTGGGCCGCCATTCGCGCAACGGAAAGCCCTTTGGTCGGGGTGACCCCCGCCTCAAGATAGCGCCCTTGGCGCCAATCGGGGTCCGCCATGATCGCACGCCGGCCAACCGCATGAAAAGCGATGTTTTCAGCAGAGTGCCGCGCAGAAGTCGCGATGGGCATCGCAGCAAAGACACGCTCGGGATAGCTCGCAACCCATTGCAGGACCTGCATGCCGCCCATCGAGCCGCCAGCCACGCAAAAAAGCTGGCCGATGCCAAGCCGGTCAATCAGCATCGCCTGCGCGCGGACCAAGTCTCTGATCGTGACAAGCGGAAGGTCGAGACCGTAGGGCCTTCCGGTTGCCGGATTGAGCGAAGCAGGGCCTGTCGTGCCCATGCAGCCGCCGACGACGTTCGATGCAATGACGAAGTAACGCGTGGTGTCGATCGGCCGCCCCGGACCGACCATCGTGTGCCACCAGCCCGGCTTGCCGGTGATGGGATGGGTATTTGCGACATGCTGGTCGCTTGTTAAGGTGTGGCAGATCAATACGGCGTTGGATCTGGCGGCGTTGAGTTCGCCATAGGTCTGATAAGCGATTGTCAGATGGTTGAGCGACGCGCCCGCGTCCATCTTGAGCGGACAATCCGGCCCAAATTGCATGACGAGGCTCTGCGGCGCATCGACCTCCCGGATGCCTGCCGCTTTGCTCAGGGGTTGAAATTGCACAGTTCTTAAGGATGTTCGGAATGGTGAATGTCGCGGCCGCCATATGGGAGCGCCGCAAAATAAGAGTCAAGATCATGCCGTTCTGTGGCGCCTGGCCTGCAAACCTATGCCAGGCGCTTCAGGGACGAGCCTGAACGTAGCGGGATCTCGCGCCGCCTTCCCGAACTGTCGACTATCGCAAACTGATAGCGCCCGCTGCTATCCATACTGACGCGATATCGTAAAGTTTCGACGATATTATTTTCTTCGTCCAAAACCGCGACCGAGGGCGAAATGCCCGCGACCTCGTTCCCCTCGAGGTAGATCGAGCTGCAAATTATGAGTTCGTCGCTAGGCTGGCAGGTGCGGGCTGCCGCGCCATTAACGATGCAGCAGCGCGAGCCGCGCTCGCCAAGAATGACATAGGTCGAAAGCCGGGCTCCGGAGTGTTTGTTCCAGACATCGACGAATTCGAGCGGCACAATACCGGCAGCCTCGCAATGATCCGGATCGAGCGTGATCGAGCCATGATAATCGAGATTCGCCCCGGTGACGCGGATGCCATGGAGCTTTCCGCCTACGACCTTACGCATGCCGGTGAGTTATCCTGTTGGCAATAGGAGGGATGGGCATTGGCCGTACCGGCCAATGCTTGGAGCAGCTCTTTAGTATGTTTTGCGGCAAACGCGTATTGCTTGCATCGAATGTGCCATATGTAGAATTCTTTCCTCTCGGTAGCTTCCGCCATCCTATTTAGGAGGCGGCGGCCAAAATGTCACGCGGCAAGGCCTAGCGCGATAAGAAATCGCGCCAAATCAATAGACTGGAGCGAATTCTGGCCGCAAAGGTCTGTCAATTTTTGCGGAATTCGCTCGAGCCGGTTGCGGCCTCGAAAATGACGAGCTCGGCGCCTTCGGGCACCTGGTCGCCAGCCTTGAAAGGGAGGTCCTTCACAATGCCGCCCCGGGGCGCCCGCAACAGATGCTCCATTTTCATCGCCTCCAGAATAAGCAACGGTTGATTTGTCTCGACCGCGGAGCCGGCGGCAACGAGCAGGGCCGCAATCCGGCCGGACATGGGGGCGGCGAGGCATCCAGTGGTAACTTCCTGCCGCGAAGCCCCGGTAGCCGGCCGGCCCGTCTGAAAACGGTGGGGTTCTGCCGCCCGGGCAAAAACCGCTACTTCCTGTCCATTGCGCAGCCAGATCGCCTTAACGCGATGGGCGCCGAGAACGGCTTCGAGCTCGCCGCCCGCCGCAAGCATGCCATCGGCTGGCGCAAAGGAAATTTGCGACACATCGATACGAACGCCTTGGGGCAGATAAAAAACCTTTATCGCATGCTCTGCCTCTTCTGCGGGCAAGATTTCGCGAAGCCGCAGGAGCTCGCACCCCTCGCCATTGAGGCGCCAGCCATTTAGCTCGTTCCACGGGCTCCAAGGATCCGGGCTGCCGCAGGCAGTTTCGGCGGCCGCTGCGCGCCGCTCGCAGAGAAGGCCGAGCGCCGCGAGCGCAATGATTTCCGGTTGCGCGGGCCCGAACGCAGGCAGCAGGCTCACCAGGTTTTGCTCGACGAAGCCGGTATCGAGCGGACCCGCGCCGAAGGCGCTGTTTGCGGCGATGGCGCGCAGAAGACCGAGGTTGGCGCGCGGGCCAGCCACGCACACTCCATCAATTGCCGCGCGCAAACGCGCAACAGCCCTCTCGCGATCGTCTCCCCAGACAATCACCTTGGCGATCAAAGGATCGTAATCGACGGGAACGATATCGCCCGCTCTCACTCCGGTATCGATCCGAAGATTGGAGACCGCGCTAGGAAAGCTGAAACGGGCAATGCGCCCTGCTTGCGGCACAAAGCCGCGCGCCGGATCCTCGGCATAAAGCCGCGCCTCGATCGCGTGCCCTCGGGCGGCAATCTCCTCCTGCCGCAAGGGGAGGGCTTCGCCCGCAGCGATACGAATTTGCCATTCGACGAGATCGAGCCCGGTAATCATTTCGGTCACTGGATGCTCGACCTGAAGGCGCGTGTTCATTTCCAGGAAGTAAAACGCCTGCTCAGAGGGCGCGTACAAGAACTCGATGGTTCCCGCTCCCACATAGCCAACCGCCCGCGCCGCGGTGACTGCCGCTTCGCGCATGGCCCCGCGCTGCGCCCCGGGGATACCGGGCGCGGGCGCTTCCTCGATGACTTTCTGATGCCTGCGCTGAAGCGAGCAATCGCGATCGAACAGATGGACGAAGTTTCCCTCTTTATCGGCAAAAATCTGCACCTCCACATGGCGCGGGCGCTCCAGATATTTTTCGATCAGAATCCGGTCATCCGCAAAAGCCGCAAGCGCTTCCCGCTTGGCGCTCGCAAGCTGCTGGCCGAAGTCTTCTTTGCGCTCCACGATCTTCATGCCCTTGCCGCCGCCGCCCGCCGCGGGCTTCAGCAGGACTGGGTAGCCGATGCGCCCGGCCTCGCGGGCAAGCTGGGGCTCATCTCGTCCGGCCCCGTGATACCCCGGCAGAATAGGGAGGCGGGCTCGTTCCATGAGGGCTTTGGCCTGCGCCTTATCCCCCATTGCCCTTATCGCGGCGGCAGGCGGGCCGATAAATATAATTGCCGCGTTTGTGCAGGCCTCGGCGAAATCCGCATTTTCGGCCAAAAACCCATAGCCGGGATGGATGGCCTGCGCGCCGCACCCCCGCGCCGCTTCGACAATCTTGCTGCCATTGAGATAGCTTTCTCGGGCGGGAGCCGGCCCTATGCAAAAAGCCTCATCGGCGAGCGAAACGTGCAGGGCTTGCCGGTCGGCATCCGAATAGACGGCAACAGTTCTGATGCCGAGCCGCTTTGCCGTTTTGATGATCCGGCAGGCGATCTCGCCGCGATTGGCAATGAGAATTTTGGAAAACATCGCGCTAAACTTGGCCGCCTGCCCTTAGGCCTGCCATTGCTTCGCTGTTTCGGCCGCAAAATCATGGTAGGACCGCAACGGGCGGCGCAACAAGGCGGTCAGCTGATCGATATCGCCCGCACCTCCCGCCAGACCGTCTTGCTGAAAGCGGGCCAGCATCAGCCGCATATCATACGCCATCCAACCAGGGGCGGAGGCGCGGAACTGCCGTTCGAAAGCCGCGAGATCATCACCCCCATAAGAGACCGGCTTATTCAAAACCTTGGCCCAGATGGCTGCAGCTGCCTCTCCTGTCAGAACCCCGGGCCCCACGAGATTGATTGTCTCGCGCGGGAGTGGATAAGCAGCTTGCTCCCTGCGAAGTAGGTGTGAGGCGGCGATCTCGGCGATGTCGCGGGTGTCGATCATGGAAACTCCCACGCCGCCGATCGGCATGGGATAAACCCCGCGCCCGAGTACCGCATCTTTTAGCCTCCCGTCATTCTGCATGAAGTAGCCGGGGCGGAGGATTGTTGCAGGCAATTCTAACTGCTCGATCATCCGCTCGACCGCATGCTTTCCGGCGAAGTGCGGCACATTCGTGTATTTTTCGCTGCCGAGAACCGAGAAATAGACCATCCGCGTAATCCCGGCTTCGCGAGCGAGGTTAAGAGCGATCAGCGCCTGGGTAACCTCATCCGGTGTGACCGCATTGAGCAGAAATAACGTGTCCGCCCCGGCCAAGGCCGCACGCATCGCCTCCACATCCATAAGATCGCCCTTGATGGGCCTTACCCCCGCCGGAAACCGCGCCTTTTCCGGCTGGCGCGCCAGCGCGCGAACCTCGGCGCCTTTTGCGGCGAGCTGAGCGGCTAGCTCTGAGCCAATGGTGCCGGTGCTGCCAGTTACAAGAATAGTCATCGCCAGCAATTCTCCTTTGGCAGTCCCAGTCCGGGATATGCCGAGCCCGCCTCCTCGATGAGCTCTTGGGCGCTGCGGAATGCGAAACAACATTCCAGCTGCGGAACCTGCCGGTTCAGTGCGACAGGAAGATTGGAAGCTCCGCTCCTACCAGCATGTCGCTGGTTACCCCGCCCACGAAAGTTTCCAAGATGCGGGGATGGGCATAGGCGCCCATTACCAAAAGATCGGCGCCATATTCCGTTGCATGTTTGCGCAATGTGCTTGCTATGCCCTCGGGCCGCACCGGCAGATCGCGGATTGCCACTTTCTTGCAGTGGCGCGCGAGGTGAGCCAACAGCCCCGCCACCGGCGCCGCTTTGGCAGAAGCGGACGAAACGGTTATGACCTGAACCTCCCCCGCACGGGCAAGCAAGGGGATCGCGTCTCCTACAGCCCGGGCGGCCCTCCCGCTTCCATCCCAGGCGACGACGGCTTTTTCTAACTTTGCGCCTCGTGCCCAGCCCGCAGGGACGAGCAAGATTGGCCGGCCCGAGGCGAAAAGCACCGTTTCAATCAAAGGGCGGTCCAAGGCCCGGTAATTTCCGGGGCGGCGGATGACCAGGATGTCGCTTGGCCTTGCCGAAGCAAGGAGGCTTTCCTGCAGCTTTGCGTAAATGTCCTGCTCAATCTTGACATCAGCTGTGACGCGCGCTTGCTCTGCAAAATTCAGGATCGCCTCGCGTGTCTTCTCGGCAAGCGCAAGGCGCTGGGCATTGACTTGATCGGCCGGGGCGTTAAAGCCCGGTATCAGCCCCATGCCGGGGACGACGCCTGGAATTTTGAACACCGGCGCCGCCAAAAAGGCCGTCAAATGAGCTCCTTCTTGGGCGCAAAGCTCGACGGCATAACGCCCGCCCGTGTAGCTTTGCTTGGGGTCGCTTGGCGGCGGGTCTTCGAAGTTCAGCCCCAGCCAGACGGTTTTGATAGCCATGCTCGCGGCTCCCTGTTTGTAGACAAAATAGGGCGCCGGCTTGACGTTTAAAGGCATGCCCCGGCTGGCAGGCCCAAGGCGGTGGGCCGCTCCTGGCGCTCATGACGGCCCCTCCGGTTTAGCACTGCGCGCTCATTTGCCGGTAAGCTCCGGTTTCCGCCTGCCATGCGGCAAGCCACTTCGGGAGACGCCCCAAGCCCGTCCCATCCGGGCGCCAGACGGCAAAGACCGCGCCCCCCTCGGCGAACATCAGCACCGCGTCCATGCCCTTCGACTTGCGCAGCGTCGCAATCGCTTGGGCCGGAGTCTGCGCGATCGGCCCGGCAACATTGAAGGATGTGTTGACCGCTACCTCGACCCCAATGCGCCGGCCAAGCGCTTTCAGATAGGCATAGGCCAACGGATCGGTCTCCTCGCGAACGATCTGCAGCCGCCCCGTTCCATCGGCATGGATGACGGCGGGTATGCGCGCGCGCGCTTCCGGTTTCGCCCGCGCAGTCAATACCATATAGTTATAAGCGTTATAATCCCCATCCGAAGCGCCGTCCGACAGCTCAAAAAAGTGCTGCGCCGCTTCGAGCGTCATCATTGGCGCGAGAGGGCGGATAGCCTCCCGGTATTTGACCCGCTGATTGAGCACTTCGCGGATAAGCGGATTGCATGGGTTGGCGACGATCGAGCGGTGCCCTAGCGCCCGCGGGCCAGTTTCGGCAGCCCCTTGAAAGATCGCGAAAACGCCGTCACGGGCAGTCACATAAGCCATGAAATCGGCAATTTCCCCCCGCCGTTCCGGGCTCGCAATATCCCCGAGCTGCTTCCATGCGATGTCCTGGGCGCCGTCGAGGGCTGCGCGAATTTCCGCCTCGCCCGGCGGAAGCCCGCAATAGAAGGCATGATCGAGGGCCGGGCCCAATCCAGCGCCCGCCAAATGGGCGAACATACAGGCGGCGCCGATGGTCACGCCCGCGTCGCCGGGAACGGGAGGGACCCACAGATGGAGGCGGGTGTTTTTGCCAAGTGTGCGCTTGTAATAGTCCGCGCCGAAACGATCGAGCAGGCGCATGTTGGCGACGGCATTAAGCGCGGTGCCGCCAGACAGAATAAGCCTGTCGCTCCCTGTTTTACGTATAAGATATTCGATGATGTGAAAAAGAGCATCTTCGAACACCATTTGAACGGCGGCAGCTTTGTCGAGCCGATCCTGCGTGTCCGGCGCGAGATCCTTTTCCTCGACGCGGAGAATAGCATCCGGATTCCACATTTGCTCCTGCGGGATTGGCTCGCCCAATATGCGGACGAGCTCCCGCGTGTATGGTTTCCGGACGAGGCTGCGGTGCCAGTTGGCCAGCTCCCGGTTCAGATAGACCTGCCCATCGGCTTCGAGTGAAAATATCTCGCGGAGCGGAGCGTAAAAAGGATTCGTCAGCCGGTCGTTGTTGCCGAATCCTGCCGCTCCCATGTAGCGGCCTTCGCAACTCAGCAAGGTCCAGCCGCCTTGAGTCATGCTG
>JAFMSB010000369.1 GCA_017353815.1 Methylocapsa sp.
GGTCCGGGGCGCGGCGCTCGCAAAGCCCCGGACTTCGTTTCACCCGTCCATCACATGAGACCCATGGGACCAATCCGCTGGCTATCGATGATCTTCTTTTGTTCGTCGCTGAGAGAGACATAGAGCGGGTCGAGCGCGGCTTTGATGGACTGAAGGGCAGCAGCATGCTCGGAGGCCATCTTGGCATGGTTCTCGAGCTTTTCGGGCTGGGTTGGCGCGGCGCCAGATGCCATCATTTGTTTGTGCTTCGCGCCCATTGCCGTATCCATGGACTTCGAGGCCGAAAGCAGCGCGTCGGCGAATTTGTTCCATGCAGGGGATTGCGCCTCGGTGATCTTGAGCTGCGATTTGAGTGCCGTCACCCGGTCCGGGGCGTGGGCAAGCTTTTCGTGCATCATCGACATCATTTTCGCTTGGTGTTCCGGGTTCCCCCCCATCATCGTCATCATAGGGCAGTTCTTCATCATATCTTCCGCATTCATGCCGCCCATCATCCCGTCCCCTCGCATGCCGCTCCCCTGCATGCCGCCCATCATTCCGCCTCCCTGCATCATGGCACCGCCGGGCTTTTGCCCACCCTGCATGCCGCCCATGGAGCCTTCTTGGGCGGACAAGGAAAGCGGCGCGAGGGCAAGCGCCGCCACAAGAGAAATATAGCGCGCGGGACGCGGGACCTTGAGTTTCGTCATGAGTGTTCCCTTCCATTCTGTGTTCGGGGATTTTCTACGTGCTTCTCTTATTAGCAGCAAGGCTGCCTGCCTCTCTGAGGCAGATCAACTACCGCCTTAAGGAGATGGAGCGGCACCATGCCGCATTATCGCCGGCGGCACGTCAGCCCATTCTCCCCGCTCGGCCGGGAGCACTGCTGCCCCTAACGCAATGACGCCAGGCAATGCCGCTCAAAATCCTTCTCATCGACACTGACGCCGACCGGGCGCGAGCGCTTGAGGAACAGCTTTCCCAATCCGGATTTGCAGAAGTAAGGCGCGCTTGCGGAGGGAAGGAGCTCGCCGAGGCGGTTGACCGCACCAAGCCGGACCTCATCATCATCGATATGGCCCTGCCCGACCGGGACGCGCTGGAAGACATCCGCTTGCTTTCGGCGGCGCACCCAATTGTTTTGTTTGCGGACAGCGATGATCCCGTATTCGCCGAGGAGGCGATCGCTGCGGGCGTGTGCTCCTACAATCTTTCTGGCGTTGCGCTCTCGGACGTAAAGCCGATAATGGCCTCGGCCATTGCGCTCTTCCGGCGTTACCGCCGGGTCGAGGAAGAGCTTGCCGCGGCAAAAGCGATGCTCGAAGAGCGGCGGCTGATCGAGCGCGCCAAGGCAATCCTCATGCAGGGCCACAAAATGACAGAGCCGGAAGCCTACCGGTGGCTGCAAAAAAAGGCGATGAACGAGAACCGCAAGCTTTCGCAGGTGGTTGCGGAACTTCTCGAACAAAATGCGCCAGGAGCAGCCAGCGGCCAAGCCGGGAGGAATCGCCCATGAGCGAAGTGATTGCGCTCTCCCCTTCGCACAAGGGAGCAAAGCCCGGCTTGCGCATCGGTCTGCTGCGCCTCACCGATGGGGCGCCGGTCATCATCGCGCAAGAGTTCGGCTTTTTTGCCGAGGAAGGCCTGGAAGTGGAGCTTTCTGTCGAGCCCTCCTGGGCCAATATCGCCGATAAGCTTGCCTTTGGCTTTCTCGATGCCGCGGTGATTGTTCCGCCACTCGCTTTTGCCATCCAACTTGGGCTCAGGGGAAGAGCCGAGTCCCTTTTCATCTCCTATGCGATCAGCGCGGGCGGCAATACGGTCACCCTTGCCCGCCTCTTGGCGGATAGGGTCAAGGATTTGGCCCTGCGCCAGAATCTTCGCCCTGTCGGGGCGCTGGCTCTTTGCTTGCGTGAGCAGAGGGTGACGCTCGGCGTCGTCCATGCATATTCCACCCACAACCTGCTTTTGCGTTACTGGCTAGCGGCGGCCGGAATCGAAGCCGGACGCGATTTTGTGATCGCGGTCGTTCCGCCCGCCTCCGCGGTGGAAGCTTTAGGCTCGGGGCAGATCGCGGGCTTTTGCGCCGGTGCGCCCTGGGGCGAGGCGGCGCGGCGGATGGGAGCGGGGGAAAACATTGCGGCTTCACGCGATGTCTGGCGGCATGCGCCGGAGAAGGCCTTTGCGCTGCGCGCCCGCTGGGCCGAAACACATTCCGGTGCCGCAGCCGGCGCGCTGCGCGCCTTGTTGCGTGCGGCGAAATTTTGCGATGACCCGCAGAACTCCTCCTACATTGCGGCCGTTTTGTCGCGGCGCAAATATCTTGACGTGGACTCGCACACGATTCTGGCAGGACTGCCCGGCGGACCAAATCCCGGCACGAGCTGCACCTTCTACCGCGGCGCGGCAACCTTTCCCTGGCGCTCCCATGCGCTGTGGTTTTTGCGCGAGATGCAGCGCTGGCACCTTATTGATGAGGCAATCGATCTTACGGAGCAGGCAAGACTCGTCTACCGGCCTGACCTCTACCGCGCGGCGCTGGCGCCTTTGGGCGAGCCGGTGCCGGTCCTCGACTCGAAGCCCGAGGGCGCCCATGACAAGGCCTGGATGGTCGAGGCCGTGCCCGAAGAAATAGCCATGCCTCCCGACAGCTTTTGCGACGGGGCTGTGTTCGGACCCGAAGCGTTGTCGGCGGCTGTACAGCCGAATCTTATAGCGCTGCACAACCTTTAGCCCGGTTGCAAAAAGCTTGGGCGGGGCACG
>JAFMSB010000370.1 GCA_017353815.1 Methylocapsa sp.
TTCCGGATAGATGATGTGCTCCTTCGCGAGCACGCGCGCGGCAAGGGATTCGGGCGTATCGCCAGCGAGCACCTCGACCGCCTCCTGGGCGATGATGGGTCCCTCGTCCAGCCCGCAGGAGACGAAATGCACGGTGCAGCCGTGGATTTTCGCCCCGTCCGCGAGCACGCGCTCATGCGTGTTGAGGCCGGGGTAAGCAGGCAGCAGCGCCGGATGGATGTTTAAGAGCCTGCCTTTCCATTGCTCGACGAAATGGGGAGACAAGATCCGCATGAATCCCGCAAGACAAACAATCTCGATCCGGTGGCTGACGAGGACAGCATGCATCGCCTGCTCGAATTGTTCGCGCGCCGGGTAATCTTTGTGGTCGACGATGGCGCAAGGGATGTTGCTTGCTTTCGCAAAAGCCAATCCCCGCGCGCCTGGACGGTTCGATAGCACAAGGGCGATTTCGGCGGGAAAGGAAGGGTCGCGCGCGCGCTCGATCAAGGCGCGCATGTTCGAGCCCCGCCCCGAGATGAGGATCGCCGTGCGCTTGCGCTCAAAACTCACAAATCGAGCTCCCCGCAGAAGGTAACCCTAGGTCCGGCCCCTGCCATGGTGATCTCGCCAAGCATAACCGGCTGTTCACCCGTGTGCGCGAGGGCCTGCATCACCTCGGAGGCTTTTTTGGAGCCAGCAACGGCGACCATACCGATGCCGCAATTGAATGTGCGCAACATCTCGTGCTGCGAAATGCCTCCTTCGGCCGCAAGCCAGGAATAAACCTTGGGAACCGGGATTGCGGCAAGATTGATTTCCGCGCTGAGCTTTTTGGGAAGAACGCGCGGAATGTTGCCGCCAAACCCGCCGCCGGTAATGTGAGCCAAGGCCTTTATGCCATCCGTTTTCGCGAGCGCGCGTAAAACGGGTTTGACGTAAATACGCGTTGGCGCAAGCAGCGCTTCGCCCAGCAATTGGCCGCGCGCAAAAGGCGCGCCCTCGCTCCATGTCAGGGAGGTTTTCTCGACAACTTTGCGCACGAGCGAAAAGCCGTTCGAATGCAAGCCCGACGAAAGAAGGCCGATAACCGCATCGCCTTCCTCGATATCGCCGCGCGGCAAAAGCTTGTCCCGCTCAACGGCGCCCACCGCAAATCCCGCGAGATCGTAGTCAGTGCCGCGATAGAGGCTAGGCATCTCCGCGGTTTCGCCGCCGATGAGCGCCGCCCCCGCCTCGATACAGCCTTGCGCTATTCCCGTGACGATTTCTGTCCCAGCCGCAAGATCGAGCTTTCCCGCCGCGTAATAATCAAGAAAGAACAGCGGCTGCGCCCCCTGGACGGCGAGATCGTTCACGCACATAGCAACAAGATCGATCCCGATCATGCGGTGAATGCCAGTCAATGCCGCAATCTTGACCTTTGTGCCAACGCCATCCGTTGCGGCAACAAGGAGCGGATCGCGAAAGCCTGCTGCTTTCAGATCGAAAATCCCGCCGAAACCGCCGATGTCTGCCGCCGCGCCGGGCCGCTTTGTTGCGCGCGCGAGCGGCTTGATGCGTTCGACCAATGCCTCGCCCGCGCCAATATCGACGCCGGATGCGGCATAGGTGAGGCCGCCGACTTTGCCGGGATCACTCACATGCAGCTCCGTCAAATCCCTATTCGTTAGGTGGCTGCGGCGAAACGCGCCGGGCCAGCAGGCGGGGACCAAAGACCCGCAATTTTTGACAATTTCAATGGCTGCGAGGCAGAAACTGCTGTAATCCCTGCCGGCTGGCAAAACAAGGATCCGCTCATGAGTGAGGGAACGTCTCACGTTTTGGACAGAGTGGCTGGGCAGCGGGGCCGGATGGCCGGCGCGGGCGGGCAGGGAAACGGCATACCCCGGTTTAGCTGAAGCACACCGATGTTTTTGTCCTACCGCAGCCTTCCCAATCTTATTTCGCTCGGCCGTCTCTTTCTCGCGCCTGCGATCATTGCCTTGATCGCGGACGAGGGCTGGAAAGAGGCCTGCGTGATCTTCATCGCTGCCGGCATCTCGGATGCCGTTGATGGCTGGATTGCCAAGACCTTCGGTTTTAGCAGCGAGCTTGGCGCTTATCTCGATCCACTTGCCGACAAGGCGCTTATCGTTTCGATTTATGTCGCTCTCGCCATCGTCTCGGTCCTCCCTGTCACGATTACGATCATCGTCGTCGCGCGGGACGTGATGATCATCGGCGCGTTCATGATTTCGCTCATCATGCAAAAGCCGGTCAAAGTGAGACCGCTGCTGATCTCCAAATTGAATACCGCCGCGCAGCTCGGGTTCGCGGCTCTGGTGCTCGGCGCGAAGGCGTTTGAAATCCCAGAGGGAATCTGGTTCGATGCGGGCCTTTATGCTGTAGCGGCTTTGACCATCGCGTCGACTGCCGCCTACTTTGTGCAATGGATCAAACATATGAATTTTTGATACGGAATCTGGGGTAACTCTTGGGGCAACGAAGGGAGCCTCATAGCGCTCACATGGCAGGCGGTGAGGAAGCAGCAGCAGGTGCGTCATTGTCTTCGGTGAGGGTTTCTGACTATCGTTGTTTTGCAGCCTTAATTGTTGGCCATGTGTCCTTGGCGGAGGAGTTTGCTGGCTTCTTGAGAATATCGAAACCAATCAGTGACGATTTTTCGCCATGCGTAGGCCTATTGATTGACTTCAGTAATGTGGACACTTCTATCAACGGCATGGCGGCTGCGCTTTGATGGCGGCGAAGGGATTTCG
>JAFMSB010000371.1 GCA_017353815.1 Methylocapsa sp.
GCCGGGATAAAAAGATCGCTGCGCTTTTTATCACGGTTGATCCCGAGCAGGACACTCCGGATGTTTTGAAAGACTATCTCGAGAATTTCGATTCGCGCATCATTGGCTTAACCGGCGATCCGCAAAAAATCGCGGCCATCGCCGAGGCCTTCGGCGGATGGGCCAATAAGGTAACGGATGAGGAAACCGGCAGCTACAGGGTGGATCACAGCGAAGCCGTCTACCTCTTGGACAAGCGCGGGAGAATCGTAAGCACTTTTGACCTCGAAAGGCCGCCGGAAGAAGCCGCGCGCGAACTCGAACCGTATCTTTAGGAGAGCCGGACACCGGCCGGCTTAGCGGAAAAATCGTCGCGGCGCACACGAATCTGCAGCTTTGCCATCTCTGGCGAGTTCGCCTCTTCCAGCATGTAAACGGCAAGCCTAGAGCGAATTCCGCAAAAGTTGACAGACTTTTGCAACCAGAATTCGTTTCAGCTTATTGATTTGGCGCGATTTCTTATCGCTCGGCCGATTCCAGCCGAGCGGAAAGCGCGCTCGGCCGCCTTGTCCTTCCCTGGCGCGCCGGAATCCGGCATGCTTTCACAATGGCGGACCAGACGAAAAGCAATGTGGAGCTCAGCGTCAGCGAACTCTCCGCGGCCTTAAAGCGCACGGTCGAAGATAATTTTGGCTATGTGCGCGTGCGCGGGGAAATCTCGAATTATCGCGGACCGCACTCCTCGGGGCATGCTTACTTTGATCTCAAGGACCCCTTCGCGCGGATCAGCGGGGTCGTTTGGAAGGGCGCCTTTGGCCGGCTAAGGACCAAGCCCGCAGAGGGCCTTGAGGTCATCGCCAGCGGCAAGATCACGACATTTGCCGCCAATTCCAAATATCAACTCATCGTCGAGGCACTGGAGCCTGCCGGTATCGGCGCCCTTATGGCGCTCGTCGAAGAACGGCGCAGGCAGCTCGCCGCCGAGGGCCTATTCAATGAGGACCGGAAACGGCCGCTTCCCTTCCTTCCCAAAAGCATCGGCGTCATCACCTCGCCGGCGGGCGCCGCCATTCGCGATATCTTGCACCGTATCGCCGAGCGCTTTCCTCGCCATGTCTTCGTTTGGCCCGTGCGCGTCCAGGGCGAAAGCTCGGCCTCTGAGATCGCCGCCGCGATCGAAGGTTTCAATGCCTTGCCGGAAAGTGGCCCGCTTTCCCGGCCGGATGTGATCATTGTCGCGCGCGGCGGCGGCTCGCTTGAAGATTTGTGGAGCTTCAACGAAGAGATTGTGGTGCGAGCGGCGGTCCGGAGCCTCGTTCCGCTTATTTCCGCGGTCGGACATGAGACGGACTGGACGCTCATCGATCATGCCGCCGATCTGCGGGCGCCCACTCCCACGGCCGCGGCCGAGAAGGCCGTGCCGGTGCGAAGCCACCTTGCTGGCCAGCTCGCGGGCCTCGGCCGGCGCCAGGAGGCGGCCGCCCTGCGTTATCTTGATGGCTGCCGCAATGCGCTGCGGGTGCTTGCCCGCGCCTTGCCCCAAAGGGATCGCCTCATCGCCGATCGCGGCCAGCAGCTCGATAGCCTCGAGGCGCGCCTTGCCGCGGCGCATTCCAAAGCAACGGACCGCCTGCATCTTGGCGTGGCGCGCCTCTCTCACCGGCTCGCCCAGCAATCGCCCCACGCCAAGGTGGCACAAAGAAATGAGCGGCTCCGGGGTCTTGCCCGAAGGCTGCAGCGCTGCCAGAGCCTGGTGAGCGGCCAAAGGAAGCAGGCCCTTTCCCATGCCGCGGTGAGGCTCGCGAACGCACGCACGGCGCGGTTGCGGCTCGAGGACGAGCGCTTGGCGGCAGCCCGCCTGCATCTCAACACTTTGGCGCAGAGGATGAGAAACAGCTTGGCGCAGGGCGTCGCTTTTCGCCGGGAGCGCGTCAGAGCCGCGGTCAATTTGTTTGCGAGCCTCGATTACCATCAGGTGCTGGCGCGCGGCTTTGCCCTTGTGCGTGGCGAAGATTCCCGGCTTCTGCGCAGGGCGGAAGAGATTGCCGATGGCACCTTGCTCGATATTGAATTTGCCGATGGCCGCAAGGCGGCTATCGCGGGCCGCGGCGGGAAGCGCAAGCGCGCTCAGGGCAAGAATGGGCGTTCCAAGCAGGAACAAAGCTCCTTGTTTTGAAAAGGCTTAGGCAGCGCGGCGGTGCCTCTGCCGCACACATCCGCGGCGCGGGTGTTGCCTTATATTAGCCGCAAGGGAGTGCCCGGTTTTTTGGGCGCGGGGCCAATTGCAACTGGCGTAGCGTCGGCTTAAGGATTGGGCCAAGCCACACCGAAGGTGGTTGGTAAAAAGTGCTTGAATTGGGGGGGAACTTCCGTTGTTAACGGTCTTTGCCGCCATTTGCCAGGAACGCACCGGGCGACACTCGCGGGCCTTTTGCAGCGGCAGGTAGCGCCAGTTGGAAGACCAGTGCCGCCGGAATGAGCCGTCTTTCCGGCGCTTTGGTGCCTCGGAAATTTTGTATGGCCCGGCGCCAAGGAGATTGGGGCCCCGGCCCGGGAGACGCTCTTTTCATGACAAAGCCAGTGCGCATCGCGCTCGATGCCATGGGTGGCGACCATGGTCCGGAGGTGATCGTCCCAGGCGCTGCCCGCGCTCTGCGCATGCACCGCGACGCCGAGTTTGTATTTTTTGGCGATGCCGCAAAAATCCGGCCGCTCCTCGCCTTGGAGCCGGAGCTTTCCGGGGCTTCGCA
>JAFMSB010000057.1 GCA_017353815.1 Methylocapsa sp.
GCTTTCGACGCCAAGCTTCGGATAAAGCGACATGGCATCGCTCGCGACATGATGGCCGTCGCAATTGAACAGGTGAATGCCATCCTCTGCGACCGCAATCCGGAAACTCGCATCCCGCACTTCCGCGGCGATTTCGGCGATTTCTTGCGCCGAGGACGGAAAAGGCGCCCAGTCGTGCAATTGGAGAAGCTCGGCGCCATAGCCTTTCGGCAAGGCGTTGTCCTCGCGCGCGGCAAACATGAGGCGGCGTGCGGCGTCATGTTCTTGAATGGTGCGCCGCGTGTGCGGGCTTACTTGAACGGTCAGCACATTGCGGATGTCGAGCTCCGAGCAGATGCCGATAAGCGCCGCCGTGATGCCGCCGGAATCCGCCTCGGTCAATTCGGTTAGATTCCCGGTTCCCATCATCATCTCGGCCCCGGGAAGGAGCCGCCGCGCCTCGACATAGCGGGCAAGTGACGTCGCAAATCCAAAATGGATCGGGTCGAGGACCGGATCGGCAATGAATGCAAGCCCGCGCTCCTCGGTCCTGCGCGCGGCCCGGACAAGCGAATCCAAATCGCCATGCGGGGATGGCACGAGCACGGGAATGGCATTCCCGGCCTCGGCGATATCGATGCTGTCTTCGTCCAGGCTCAAAAGAAAATCCGCTCCGGCTCGCGCCCCGCGCAGGAGTTCCTGCCTGTCCGCGGAATCGACGCTGATCTGATGCCCCGCCCTTTTCAGGGCGGCGATGCTTTTCTCGAGATGCGGAAAGGGCGTATCCGGAAGGCACCCAAGATCGATCACATCGGCGCCCGATTTTTTTAGGGAGTCCGCGCGATTGAGTAGAGCCTCGACGGAGAGAGCGGTGGCATCGACGATCTCGCCGAATATGCGGATGTTAAACCGGGAGAGATCGGGAGGCATTCCGCCATGGCCGAGAAAGGCGGGCAGATCGCTGAGCTCGTCTGGCCCGCGCGTGACCGGTAGTCCAAAGTGGCTGGCGAGCCGGGAAAGATCGGCCCGGCAGCGGCCAGGAAGCAATATGCGGCCGGCCTTGACCGGCTTGTGGAGCCTGCGGAGAATGATCGCCTCCGTCATCAAAGCGGCAACTTTCACGCCAATGTCACGAATCTCCCACGTAAATGGCGTCTGGCCTAGAGTCTGCATAAGTCTCTCCAGCCGCCGATAAGCAAGATGGCCCGTGAGGAGGAGGAGATGCTCGGTCATTTGATGGGCAGTTCTGATATCGAGGCCATCTTCAACGGAAATCAATAAGGCGAAGTGGCAGCTTATACTACGGCCGGGCGCGTCTCGAAGCGGATGAACGGTGCACCCTTCTCATCCGGCCTGTGAAAGATTATATCGCATCGCGCCAACCCAGTCCCGGCGGCGCTGACGGCCACGCTGGCCGCGGAGGGCAATTCCTATGAGAACACCCCGTGCGCAACAAAAAGACCCCGCCGATCCGGGGGATGGCCAAGAAGCTCCGCCGGCACAGGCAAAGGCCGCCTTTGCTGCGCTGGCGCTGGGCTCGCTCGGCGTCATCTACGGCGATATTGGAACGAGCCCCCTTTATGCACTGCGCGCATCCCTGAGCCACTTTAGGGCAGGCGGCGTCACCGAGGCGGGCGTCCTCGGCACGGTCTCTCTGTTGATCTGGGCGTTGTTTTTTACCGTCACCGCCAAATATGTGCTCTTTCTTATGCGGGCCGACAACAAGGGCGAGGGCGGCACTTTGTCCTTGATGGCGCTTGCGCAATCCGCGCTCGGCCGCAGCGTGGCCTATGTGTTTCTCCTTGGCGTTGCCGGAGCGGCGCTGTTTTCGGGCGATGCGATCATTACTCCCGCGATTTCCGTGCTCTCGGCCCTTGAGGGCCTCGATCTCGTCACACCGGTTATATCGCCCTATATCCTGCCGCTCACAATCCTCGTGCTGATTGGCCTGTTTTGGGGACAGAGGAGGGGAACTGCGAGGGTCGCGGCCTTCTTTGGCCCCATCATGGGGATTTTTTTTATAACGATTGGCCTGCTTGGTGCCCTCCATATCAAGGACGCGCCGCGGATCGTCCATGCTTTCAACCCGGCCATGGGCATAAAATTTCTCCTCGGTCACGGGATGCTCGGTTTTATGGTGCTCGGCGCCGTATTCCTCGCTGTCACGGGCTCGGAGGCGCTATATGCCGATATGGGTCATTTCGGCCGCAAACCCATTCAAGTGACCTGGCTCGTTTTCGTGCTGCCTGCGCTGATTCTGAATTATCTCGGCCAGGGAGCACTTGTGCTCTCCGACCCGCAGGCTGTCGAAAATCCATTTTTTCTGCTCGCTCCGCACTGGGGGCTTTTGCCGCTCGTCGTTCTTGCGACGATTGCCACGATTATCGCGAGCCAGGCTGTCATCACCGGCGCTTTTTCGGTCGTTCGCCAGTCTGTTCAGCTCGGGCTTTTGCCCCGGATGCTCATCCTGCATACCTCGGAGACGCTGGAAGGCCAGATCTTCGTGCCGCGAATAAACCGGCTCTTGCTGATTGGCGTCCTCCTGCTGGTCTTATTCTTCAAGACTTCGAGCGCGCTGGCTTCGGCTTATGGCACTGCGGTGACCGGGACGATGGTGGTGACCACGGCTCTTGCCTTTATTGTGGTCTGGAAATGCTGGCGCTGGCCGCTGTTGCTTGCGGTGCCTTTCGTGTTTGCTTTCCTTGCAGTCGATCTTGTTTTTCTTGGCGCCAATCTCATCAAGGTCGTCGAGGGCGGATGGGTGCCGCTTCTGATCGCGGCCACGGTGATGATCGTGATGTGGACCTGGGTGCGCGGGACAACTCTGCTCGCGAATAAATTGCGCCGTGATTCGATCCCGACGCCCGACCTTGTCAAAATGCTGGATAAATCGAAGCCGATCCGCGTGCCGGGAACGGCAATTTTCTTAACGAGCTCGCCCGACATAGCTCCTTCCGCTTTAATGCATAATCTCAAGCACAACAAGGTCCTGCATGAACGGGTTTGGATCCTGTCGGTTTTGACCGAAAACTTGCCGCGCGTTCCGCCAGCCAAGCGCTTTCAGATCGAAAAACTTTCGGAAGACTTTACCCGCGTGATTTTGCACTTTGGCTATATGGAAAGCCCCCGCGTGCCCGCGGCCCTCGCCTTGATGCGAAAGGCGGGCTACAAATGCGACATCATGACGACGTCGTTTTTCCTTGGGCGTTTCAACATCAAGCCCGCGCCCAATTCGCCGATGCCCTCCTGGCAGAACCGGCTGTTCATTACTCTTGCCCGGCAGGCAGCTCCGCCGCCGGACTTTTTCGCGATACCTTCCGACCGGGTCGTCGAACTCGGCGCGCAAGTCACGGTATAAGCTCGCAGCGCTGCCATTGTGGGTACATGGAAACAGAAGGGCCGGTCCCACCGCCTAGAGCGAGGTTTGCTCCGCGGAGCTAAGTGATATTCGCCACAATCATTTCGGGCCCGGCATCGCCTAACTAGCAGGTGCAATCGATCTCAAAGGGATCCTGAGTTCGAACTCCGAGCCTTGATCGCGCACCTTTGCGAAAAGCTTCGCGTTGAGACTTTGCGCCAGCGCCATGACAATTCGCATGCCAAGGCCCGGCGTTTTTTCGAGCTCAAAGTCCTGGGGGAGTCCTACTCCCTCATCTATGACTTTCAGCGACAAAAGGTCTGGTTCTTGCTTTTCGAGAATGACCCGGATCGTGCCCTTTGCATCGCCGGGATAGGCATATTTGGCGGCATTGGTTACGAGCTCGATCGCGATCAAGGCAATGGAAATGCCGCGGTCCGTTGCAACCCGGATTCCCTCCGGCGCATCTCCCCGAACGATGCAGCCGGGGGCAGAAGCGCCGAGGTCCCGGCATACATCCCGCAGGTAAGCACCGATATCCAATGATCCGATCTCATGATTTTTATAAAGGCTCTCATGGGCGCGCGCGATCGCCAGCACTCTGTTCGATGCTTCCCGCAGCTCCCTCCGGACCTCCTCATTACCCCCTTGGTTTGCATGGAGATTAAGCATGCTTGCGACGATTTGGAGGCTGTTCTTCACCCGGTGATGAATCTCTTTGAGTAGCAGCTCTTGCCGTTCGATGGCGGCCTGAAGACGTCGCTCATTACGTTGGCGTTCAATCGCCATGCCGAGCATATTGGCTGCTCCTTGCAAGAAGGAGATATCGTCTTGCGTGAAATCCCCTTCTGTGCGGGCATCCGCCTCCAGCACCCCAAAGGGTGATCCGTCGCCTTGCAAAATAACGTTGATCGCGCGGCGTATGCCGTAACGGACGAGAAGCTCGGGCGTTCGAAACCGCTCCTCATTTTCCAAATGGTTCGAGATCACCGCCTTGCCGGTGCGCAGGGCAAAACCGGCGGGCGACTCGAGATCCGCTCCTAGCCGGGCCTTGCCAATAATATCGTTTCCCCATCCCACGCCCGTGCGCACCAAGAAACATTTTTCGCCCGGCAGATATTCCATGACCTTGCAGAACTCCGCTCCCAAACCGGCCGCAGTCAGGCGCGCCGTCTCACCGAGCAACTCCTCGAAGGGCACGCCCTTTAGGGCCAGCACGCCGAGTTCGCCCAGTATTTCCTGCTGACGGACGCGCATATGCAGGGACCGCAGGGTTTCCTCGAACTGCCCGGCCGGGTCGGGGCTCGGCTCGACGACGGGTTTTTGGGTATCGGGAGGAGTGGCCATTGTGCTGACTCTGCTAGCGGAAGCGCGCTTCACACAGAACCGGGAATGATGGCGGAGAGAGCGTCCGTCATACAAGTGTTTTTGGCCGTCCGTAGCTGACTAGAAGCTCCCTTAGATTTCAGCATCTTGGCGAATGATCCATCTTTTCATGTCTGCCATCGTATGCCAAAATCCGCGTCCAGATGTAAGACCAATTGTAAGGCCGGACAGCGGCGATGGGAAAATTATCGGCGAGGAAAGTGGCCACGGCAAGCCCCGGCCGTTACGGCGATGGCAGGGGCCTGTGGCTTGCCGTCTCGTCCAAAGACGCGGCCAAGTGGGTCTTCAGGTTCTCCTGGCAGGGCAGGGTCACCGAGGCGGGCCTTGGCGCTTTCCCGGCTGTTGGCCTGGCCGAAGCTCGCGAGAAGGCCGCTGAGGCCCGCAAGCTCCGGGCAAGTAGGATCAACCCCATCGAAGCGCGCAGAGCCGGATCCGAGCGCGGAGGGAAAGGGCGAAGCGAACTCGGAGGGCGTCCGGATCTATGGGACAAGTTTTACATGGGTGCGCCACCACGACAGAGGCAATCCGTCGAGCGATACAACATAGTCAAGAGAGCCTGAGGATCCTGGCCAGGCGCTACGGGATCAATCCCAAGACAGTGGGCAAGTGGCGCAAACGCAGCTTTTTGGCCGATCGGCCGGCCGGACCGGGAGAGCCAAAATCCACCGTGCTGACGATCGAGGATGAGGCGATCATCGTCGCATTTTGCCGGCACACCCTGTTGCCGCTCGACGATTGCCTCTATGCGCTGCAGCCGGCAATCCCGCATCTGATGCGATCCTCCCTGCATCGCTGTCTGCAGCGCCACGGCATCAGCCAATTGCCAGATATCGAAGGGGGCAAGCCCTCGAAGAAGAAGTTCAAGACCTATCCAATCGGCTTCTTCCATATCGGCATCGCCGAAGTGCGGACGGAAGAAGGCAAGCTCCACCTCTTCGTTGCCATCGATAGGACCTCGAAATTCGCCTTCGTCGAGTTGCGCGAGAAGGCTACGGCGAAAATCGCCGCCGGTTTCCTTCGCCATCTTATCGCGGCAGCGCCCTACAAAATCCAGACCGTGCTCACCGACAATGGCATCCAGTTCACGGCGCCAGGCGCCGGCGGCTCGGCCGTCTGCGCGATCAAGGAGGCGATGGCCAGAGGCGAACTCTTCCGCGCTCATGCCTTTGAACTTGCCTGTGCGAAGAACGATATTGACCATCGGCTGATCAAGCCGAAGCACCCTTGGACGAATGGGCAGGTCGCGCGAATGAATCGAACAATCAAGGAAGCCACAGTCCAGCGCTTCCACTATGAGAGCCATCAACAGCTTCGAGGGCATCTGGCCGACTTCGTCGCAGCCTGCAATTTCGCACGCCGCCGCAAGACCTGAAGGGTTTCACCCTCTTCGAATACATCTGCAAATGCTGGACTTCTCAGCCAGAACGATTCAAACTCAATCCGCTCCAGCTAAAGCTGGGACTAAACAGCTAGCCGGCGGCGAAGTTCGCGGAGGCAGGCGCGGACGCCGTTCTGGCGGATTTCAAAGAAGACGCTGTGAAGACGGCGGCGCAGGAGGTGGTCGCCGCCGGTCACAAGGCTCTCGCCGTCCGTTGCGATGTGAGCGACGACGTTATGCGCCGACGTATTGAGGCCTAACAGACGATGAAGCGGCGGCATCACAAACCGCCGCTATTTGAGCAGGACGTAAATATCCGCTTCTAGATTTGCGTCATCGGGCGCCGTCGTGTCGGTCAAATACTCCTCGATGTAGCGGTTTTGCGCGTCGAGGCCCTTCTCATCCAAAAAAGCTGTGATGAGGTCATAGGTCGAATCGATCTCGTCCCAGGAACCCCGGTGGAGGAATTTTATCGCCTTGCCCGAAGGGGACTCGCCGATCTTGACGCCATCCGGAAGCTCGTCCGCCGGCGGTTTTGCGGCGATTGGCACCATGGCATCGAACTCGAAACCCGTCTCGCCGGTGTCGAGAAACAAAGCGAAGGGGGGACCGGCGGGGGTGAGGCCTGCTTTCTTGATCGCGGCTTGAACTTTGGCAAGTTCGCCGCGCACCGTCTTAAAACCGTCTTCCCATTTGCCGCTTGCATGCAGATAAGCCACGGGGCGCGCCGCAAGCTCGAGTGTGACTACCGTGGCATCGCTTGGGATGCGGGGTGGCGGCTCGGATTGGCCTGCTGGCGGGGCGGCCGGAGGAGGTCCAGCCCCGCTCTCTCCGCCAGGAGGTGCCGCTCCGGGGACCTGAGCGAAAGCGCAGCGGGGCGAGCCAAACACGGCCGCGAGAAGCAGGCTGAAGGTGAGGCTGACGCCCAGCAAAAACCTCGTGCTTGCGTTCTTCATGAGCGTTCCAAAATTGGGCTTGCCGAGGGGGGCAAGCGAAAGTCTACACCATCCCGCCCGAAAAAGAGCAAGCCCATAAGTTACTCGCGCATCGCGCCGATAATGTGGTACCTCGAACATCAGCGCCGTTACGCCAAAGTCAAATGCCAAAGACAGATGTCTGTTGGCGGCGGGCCATGTCCTAGCTCAGCCGCAGCCCGCACAATCAAGGAACACGCATGAACCTGCTCGCGAATAGGCCGGCGGCCAAGCTCAACGGGCTCGGCAATGCGATCGTGGTTATCGATCTGCGCGGAACAGATGTCTCTGTCAGTGCAGCGCATGCACGTGCCATCGCAGGCAGCAAAGAGCTTTCTTTCGATCAGCTCATGGTGCTGCATGAGCCGCGCACTCCGGGGGCCGATGCCTTTGTCGCGATCTATAACCGCGATGGGTCGCAAGCCGGAACCTGCGGCAATGGCGCCCGCTGTGCCGCCTTTATCCTTGCCCGGGGCGAGAAGCGCGAAAAAATCATCCTCGAAACTTGGGCCGCGCGCCTCGAATGCCTGCGCAAATCCGAGGCGGTCTTCACGATCGACATGGGCCGCCCGCGCTTTAGATGGAACGAAATCCCGCTGCGCCAGCCGTTTTACGACACGCGCAGGATCGAACTGCAGATCGGCCCCATCGATGCCCCCATCTTACATACGCCCTCGGCCGTGAACATGGGCAACCCGCATGCTATATTTTGGGTTGGCGACATCGGCGCCTATGATTTGAGCAAGATCGGCCCGATGCTCGAAAACCATCCCGTTTTTCCCGAGCGCGCAAACATCTCGCTTGCTCGCATCCTGTCGCGCGAGCACATCGCGCTCAGGGTCTGGGAGCGGGGCGCGGGACTGACGGCTGCTTGCGGCTCGGCCGCTTGCGCCGTTGTTGTGGCCGCAGCCCGCCTTGATCTTACTTCGCGCAAGGCAATTGTGAGCCTTCCCGGCGGCGATCTCGATATCGAATGGGGCGAGAGCAACGATCATGTCTTAATGACCGGCCCGGTCGAATTCGAATTCGAGACGCGGCTCGATCCGGCACTTTTTGAGGACATCGCCGCAGCATGAGATCCGCCGCGGCTGCGCAAGACGTCGAAGTCGTGACCTTCGGCTGCCGGCTCAATCTCGT
>JAFMSB010000372.1 GCA_017353815.1 Methylocapsa sp.
CCTCCCCTATGCGAGCTTATCTACCAAAACGCCCAACACAACAGCGAGTTCCCTTCCCTTTGGGCTGGCCTCGCGCATCGGAGTGTTCCTTTGAGACGAGCAGCCGGGTTGGGATTTTCCTGGTCTTCGCAGATCAGACTTCCCTTTGTTGGAATAACGCCGCAAATCGGGGCAGGTGCCGAGCTCAACGGGTCTTGGCTCTGCCATGCCCGAAAGCGGGCGCGGCCCCGCCAAAATGCTTATCCCGGCTTAGGGGCACGGATGACGGTTTCCGTCTGTCCCGAGATAGGTTCCGGTCCTCGGATCGTAGGACCTGAAGCGGCGGCTGCAATAGGCGATCGCGCCTTCACCGGATTGGGGACCATAATAGCCCGGAGCGTAATAGCCCGCGGGCGCAGGAGCATAATAGGGGTAATAGGGATAGTATGGCCCGGGACCATAATAATAAGGTCTCGCCAGCGCGCTGCCGACCACAGCACCGGTTATAACGCCCGCGGCCACCGCCGGAGCAGCCCATCCCCAGCCCCATCCCCAGCCCCGCCATTGGACGGGCTCGATCGTGTTTGGGGTGGCGTTTTTGATCGCAAGCGGATCTATCGCTGGCAAAGCCGACGCGGTGCTGGCGTACCCAGCCAAATTCGCCGCCAACAGCGCCGATACGGCTAAGCTTTTTAGCGAATGGGGCATCATCCTTCCTTTCCTAAATGCGGCGCTCCTTGGGCATTAAGATGCGCCTCTTTACCTATCATCAATCCCGGTGGCGGACGGGACGAAGCGGCGGCCCGGCCGTCGAAAGAAGTTTCTGTAAGCGCATCTTACATTTGAGTCACTTCACGTGCCAACCTTGGCCATTGAGCTTCCTTCTGGAGCCCGATTCCAATTGCACCACAGTTTAGCGCAATCTGACAAGACCGGGTGCCGGCGCTGTCTTCGGCCTTGTAAGATTTTAGGGCTCGACCGGACAAAAATGTTTCACGTGAAACATTTTTAGAATTATTCTAGAAAGCTGGGCTTGGCTCAATTGTCTAATCGCCAAGCGCAACGTGCGCCGCAGCGAGTCCGGAACGGCAAGTGTCAAGCGCAAATATTGCCGGGGCGCGAGCGCAGCCCCCGCAGCCCGGCAATGGGCAGCAGCTCAGAGCTTGGCGGTCACGGCCTTGATCTCGGAGTAATTTGCAAGCACCTCGCCGCCCATCTCGCGGCCCCACCCGGACTGCTTGTATCCGCCAAACGGCAGGGATGCGTCGAAGACATTGTGGCAGTTGATCCACACCGTGCCGGAGCGGATGAGGTTCGCCATCTTGTGCGCCTTGCTTATGTCTTTTGTCCAGACGCTCGCCGCAAGACCGTAGATCGTATCGTTCGCTTTTTTGGCGATCCTCTCCAAATCGGCATCGTCGAACGGCTCGGCGCAGACGACCGGCCCAAAGATTTCCTCGCGGACGACCTTCATCGACGGCTTGGTGCCCGTCAGCACGGTCGGCTCGACGAAATAGCCGCCATCGCCGCCGGCCTTCTTTCCGCCGGTCACGATTTTGGCGCCCTCTTCGATCCCTGACTCGATGTAGCCCGTCACGCGCTCGAACTGTTCCTCCGAAACCAAGGGTCCCATGTTGGTCGCTGGATCGAGCCCCGGCCCCACTTTAATCTTCTTGGCTTCGCCAGATACGCCTTCCACGATCCGGTCGAAGACGTTTTTGTGCGCATAAAGCCGCGATCCCGCGCAGCAACATTGGCCGTGATTAAAGAAGATCGCGCCGGCAGCGCCGGGGATCGCCGCCTCGATATCCGCATCGCCAAAAATGACCGTCGGCGATTTGCCCCCGAGTTCGAGCGATACCTTTTTCAGATTGCCCGCCGCGGCCTTGACGATGAGCTTGCCGACTTCGGTCGAACCGGTGAACGCGACCTTATCGACATCGTCATGCGCTGCGAGGGCGGCCCCCGCCGTCTCGCCATAACCGGCAAGGATGTTGACGACGCCGCCGGGAAACCCTGCTTCCTGAATGAGTTCGCCGAGACGCAGCGCGCTCAGAGGCGTCTGCTCCGCGGCTTTCAGCACGATGGTGCAACCGGCGGCGAGCGCCGGGGCGAGCTTCCACGCCGCCATCAGCAGCGGGAAGTTCCAGGGGATGATTTGGCCGACGACGCCGACAGGCTCGCGCACCGTGTACGAAAGAAACTCGTTTGGCGCCGACCACGGGATCGTCGAGCCCGTTATCTTCGTCGCCCAGCCGCCCATATAGCGGAACATGTCGGCGGTTAGCGGAACGTCTGCGGCGCGCGCGACCGCAAGCGGCTTGCCATTGTCGATCGATTCGATCTCCGCGAATTCCTCCAGATGCTGCTCGATAAGATCGGCGAGCTTCCACATCAGACGGCCGCGCTGCGATCCCGTCATCTTGCGCCAAGGACCCTCGTCGAAGGCGCGCCTTGCCGCCCTGACGGCCCGGTCGACATCCTCCTTATCAGCTTCGGCAACCTGTGCCATCACCGCGCCCGTTGCCGGGTTATAAACGGAAAACGTCTTGCCGGATGCTGCCGCCACCCATTTGCCATCGATCAGCAGTTGGTGCTGATGCGACAAGAAAGTCTTCGTTGGCTTGCTCAGCCGGCTGTCCGGCGCAATTGTGTCCATTGCCTCCTCCTCGGCTAAATCCGTTTGGGCTGAGCCGCTCATGAGGCCAGCCTTGCACCGGAATATTTATGTTCAGAATTCATCCT
>JAFMSB010000373.1 GCA_017353815.1 Methylocapsa sp.
TTCCTTTTCCGGCAGGAGCGGATGTACCGCGCGCCAGGCGAGCTTGCCATGGCCGATCTCGCGCCGGCCGGGCGAGCCAAGGCGCCCCGTCTCTCCAACCGAAAAAGGCGGAAAATTATAGTGCAGCAGGAAGCGCTCCTTATAAGTGCCCTCGAGACTGTCGACAAACTGCTCGTCTTCGCCAGTGCCGAGTGTTGCGACCACAAGCGCTTGTGTCTCGCCGCGGGTGAAAAGCGCCGAGCCATGGGTGCGCGGCAGGACCCCCACCTGGGCAATGATGGGGCGGACCGTTTTCACGTCACGCCCATCGATCCGGATCCCCAAGTCAAGGATGTTCCAGCGGACGACCTTGGCTTGCAGCTCATGAAAGACCTCGGCGATTTCCTCGGGAGAAAATCGTGTGCTGCCATTTGCTGGGCAAAGCGCCGCCATGACTTTTTCCCGGACCGCATCGACCGCGCCATAGCGCTCCTGCTTCGCGGTGATCTTGTAGGCTTCGCGCAGCTCCGCCTCGGCGAGTTCACGGACTGCAGCCTCGATCCCGGTCTTATCAACCGGCGAGAGCTCACGCGGCGGCCGGGCAGCCTTTTCGGCAAGCCGGATGATCGCCTCGATTACCGGCTGATAAGCCCTGTGCCCGGCCATGACGGCCTCAAGCATCGTTGCCTCGGAGAGCTCTTTCGCCTCCGACTCCACCATCAGCACGGCATCGGCGGTACCCGCGACGACGAGATCAAGGTCCGAGCTCTGCAATTCCTCGATTGAAGGATTGATTTTCAAACTGCCATTTATGAGCCCAACCCGTGCCGCACCGGCAGGCCCCATGAAGGGCACGCCCGATAAGGTCAGCGCCGCCGAGCTTGCGACCATCGCGACGATATCCGGGTCGTTCTCGAGATCGTGCGATAGCACGGTCGCGATGACTTGAGTTTCATTGCGGTAGCCATCGGGAAACAAAGGCCGGACCGGCCGGTCGATCAGACGCGAGACGAGGGTTTCTTTCTCGGATGCCCGTCCCTCGCGCTTGAAATAGCCGCCGGGTATGCGGCCCGCGGCGAAGGCCTTTTCCTGATAGTTGACGGTGAGCGGAAAGAAATCGGTTCCCGGCTTGGCCGATTTGGCCGAGACGGCCGTGGCAAGGATCGTCGTCTCGCCATAGGCCGCCAGGACCGCGCCGTCGGCTTGACGGGCTATCCGGCCGGTTTCGAGCACGAGCTTACGCCCGGCCCAAGTCAATTCCTCACGATATACTTCGAACATTCAGGCTTCTTTCTTGGGTATGATGATGAGACCCAAGGCCAAAGCAAGACGGCAAGGCGCTGCACATCACACCAGCGCCTTGCGATCCTGCCTATGGCAGTGAGTTGCATCACGGTTTGGCGCGGCAGCTCCATGCCGCCGCCTCCTTCTGCTAAGGCGCGAGAACTTGCCCGCTCCCGCGGGCCAGCGCGCGCCAATTTGCTCGCCCTAACGCCGTATGCCGAGCCGTTCGATAAGCTTCTTGTACCTCGGCGCGTCCCTTGCTTTGACATAATCCAGCAGCTGGCGGCGCCGCGATACGAGCTTGAGAAGCCCGCGGCGGGAATGATTATCTTTGATATGAGTCTTAAAATGCTCGGTGAGATTGACGATCCGCTCGGTGAGGATCGCGACCTGTACCTCTGGCGAGCCAGTATCGCCCGGCCCTAAAGCATAATCTTTGACCAGCGCCTGTTTGCGCCCGGCGGTAATCGACATCGGAGGACCTTCCTCGAAAACGAAAATCAGCTGCGCCCGTGTTTGTTGGGTGAAACGAGGCTTTGCCTCGCCGCACCCAATTGCCGCCTGCGAGGCCAAGCCAGGATGCCGTCCAGCTGGGCCGCGGAGCGCCATACTCGCCTGCGCGGCTTGCTTATACAGCAAACCCCGCCCGAAGGAAGTGGCATTCCTGGCGGCGCCTGGCGGCGCGCGACCCTTTGCCGTGCATTTACGGCAAATAGGACTCTCAAAAACAAGGGGCTGTTCATGGTACATCTTCATCCGTTATTTTGGTCTTGCTGTTAATAGCATTGTATTCATGCAATTGCCACGGCGGATCGGGCCAACAAATGCAGAAATATTTCGCTTCCTTTGAGTCGCTTTTACACGGGGTCTGCACCAACACAAGTCGGGAATTTCTAGCAGCCGGAGCAATAACGTTTATCGCTCTGCTATCATTCTCGGTATTCAAGATCTATACGAAATTTTCCAGGCCGGCCAAAGCCAGCCAACCCAGGAAAGGGCAAAATCGCGATTTGCCTGCGCTCACCAGCGAGGTTACGGACACCGGCGAAGGACAGAAGCTTTCCCCCGTTCCCTCGGCGGCTCAGCTATTTGCGAAGGAACTCGCCGCAAGCGCGAGTGAGAAGGGCGTGCCCCTTGCCCCCTTGCAAACGATTCTCGGTCGCCTTGTTGAGGGTAGTATTTCCGAAAACACGATCCCCGAGCGCCTGCTCGCCTCGGCCGGCCAATTGGCCGAATTGCGCGCCAGGCTTGCCGCCGGCCAAATCGGGGATCGCGGGATCGAAGAAGCAAATGCCGAAGCTCTGGCCTTTCTCGATCGCGGCAATTTCGACGCTGCGGTGATGGCTCTGCGGCGTGGCCGCGAGGCGGCATGGACAGGGCCCGCCGACCGTTACCGGGAAGAAGCCGAGCTCTACGCCCAAGAAGCCATGATCGAGCATCTCCGGGTTTGCTTTCGCGCC
>JAFMSB010000058.1 GCA_017353815.1 Methylocapsa sp.
TAAAGGTTGTGCCAAGATATATATTGTGCCAACAAAGGAAAACTATCATGAGCATTTACGCCACTAATTGGAACGCAGACCAGCGCGCGGTGGCAAGCGACGTTTGGTATCAAGCCTATGCGATGAGCGGCAGTGTCGCATTTGCCAATAAGGCGCTCGGCACTGTCTCCGGCACAGGCATCGGATCCGTAAGCTCTCCCCTCACTTGGAGCGGAGATAACGGACAATCCTTTGGCCCGTTCCAACTATGCAAGGGCGGCGGGCTCGCCAATCAGTTCGCAAAAGACTACGGCTTCTTACCCGATGCCAGTAATTGGCAAGATCAAATTGACTTTTCTCTGAACCACATGCTCACGAATGGATTTGGAGATTGGCATTTCGTCAACAACTATGGCGGGCTTGCGAATGTGGAAGCGTTAGGCGCGCAAAACGCTGCAACGCTTGGCTTCACGCCAAACGGTTTATCTTCCTCTTGGGGCAACAGTGGCGATTTAACAACAACCTCCGGCGCGTTTCCAGAATGGAGGGCCCCGGCGGGAGGCGTGGCCATGCCGTCAGACTACGGTGGAACGCCTTCAATTGCCGATAGCGACACAATACCGATACGTATCAGCGGATTGGATAGCGGGAATTATCAGGGGCAGGATTATGCCTATGCGCAGCCCGGCGGGCCACAGAGCGCGTCAGGCTATCAAGGGCCGAGCGACCAAAACAGCATAACCGCCATGCTGCCCGAGCAAGAGGCAGCTTTGAGCCCGCCTACCAGCAGTGAACCGGAGGTGTCTCTGAGCAACTACCAAAACCCGCCGCAGAATTACGCGCTGCTCTATGACACAGCGGGCAATGGGGCCATGGCGCCAAGTGAGGGCGTGCAAATGCCGGCAGCGGCGCCTGCAAGCGTCGGCAGTCAAGACATATCATTGAGCAACTATCAGAACCCGGCGCAAAACTACGGCATGCCAGCGGACACGACGGGGTCCACCGGTTTATCTTTCGTGAGTTCTAATAATTTGAGCGGCGCGGCACCAAGCGCAGCAAACAGCAATCTGGGGCCGGGGCAGCAACAGAGCCTTTCTCAAATCTCAGCCGCACAGCCGGACCAAAGCCCGCAACTCTCTAAAATCGGACAATGCGGGGCAGGAGGCGGCTTCCCTATTCAAATCAACGCGACGCAACTTGGCGAAGATCAAGCAAAAGCCGGGCAAGACCTTGGCAAAGAAACACAACTTGCGGGGAAGGATGTTCCAACCGGCCCGCAAGGCGTGCAGTAATCGGCGCAAGGCCATGCCGCGACGATCCAAGGCGGTAAATCCAGCCTTCTTCCGCTCGGCTTGTGAAGCTCAGCTTTGCCGCTGAAAAACCGGGCTGCCGGTCTGATGAGCAGAAGGGACATACGGGGTTGATAAAAGGGAATTACGTAATGGTGAGAGTGCGCGGCGCCCTCTCGCTTGGCCGCCGCAATGTTTTGTTACGCAACGCGCTGTCGCTCACCGTTCTGCAAGGAAGCACTTATTTAATTCCGCTCGTCCTCACGCCCTATCTTGCGCGCGTTTTAGGCGTCGAGCAATTTGGCATGCTCGGGATCGCCACGAGCATCATCCTAAACCTGACGACCTTTACCGACTGGGGATTCAGCCTCAGTGCCACTCGTGAAGTCGCCCAAAATCGCTCAGACCCGGTCGAACTGCGCAATATATTTTGGAACACCTTGGCCGCAAAAGGCATGCTGAGTCTCGCAAGCTTCATAGCCCTGATCGCGATCATCGCCTATTTGGGCTTATCATCGCCGCTCTCGTGGATCATTCTTGCGGGAGGGCCGCAGGTGCTTGGGAACGTTGTCGGCGTCAACTGGTTTCTGCTCGGGATTGAAGCCGCGCCGTCCATGGTAGTCGGCGCGCTCATTGGCCGGCTTTCCGTCATCCCTTTGACGCTCTACTTCGTCCATAGCCCGCGGGACACCATTCTTGCCGCCGCTATCGCTGCTTCAGGCCCTGTTCTGTCCGCTGCAATCGCCTTGCCCATTGCGCTCCGCATGAGGCCGCTGATGCCGGTCTTCTTCACATTCGGGGGGGCATGGCGGCAATTGCGCGGCGGGTGGCATATCTTCCTCGCAAATGCGGGCGCATTGCTTTACACGCAGCTCAATGTGATTGTTGTCGGCGCGTTCGCCGGGCCTGTTCAGGCTGGTTTACTTTTCGGCGCGCAGAAGCTGGCGGGGGCCTGTAAGTCCGTCATGGGCCCGCTGGGCGCAGCCGCTTACCCGCGGTTGAGCAGTCTCGTGCCCAAGCAGCCGGGCGAGGCCATACGGCTGGCAATGCGCATTCTCGCGTTTCAAGGCGCGATTACGCTAGGACTTTTTCTTTTTCTGCTCGTAGCCGCGCCTTACCTGGTTAGGCTTTTTCTGGGTGCCGGTTATGAGGGCGCCGTCCCAGCAGTGCGCTGGCTTTCCGGGACGGTGTTTGTGATCGGAATAAGCAATGTGCTCGGCCTTCAAATAATGCTGCCGTTCGGCATGAAGCAGCTATTCATGCGAATACTCACCACTTCGGGTATGTTCAATGTTATTTCTATCGGCCCCCTCTCTTACTATTTTGGTGCAACTGGGGCCGCAATCTCGGTTCTTATCACCGAGGGGATCGTCACAACCTTGATGGCCGTTGCGCTATGGGACGCTGGTATACTGAGTAAGGAGCCGCCACAGCCAATGGGGTATGAAAAAATTAGGGGCCAAGTCGCTCCAACAACCGGCGTTTTTCTGATGAGACCGCCGGATGACTCTCGCAGAGGGAGCGGCTTCGCCGCCGCGCTCATGGCCGTAGCACTCGTCATGGGGGGAACGGGTCTTGTTGCCGCAGCGGCCGTTGCAATCGTGTCTGTTATCCCGCTCGCAACTTCTATGGAGCGCTGGGATTTTAAGTAAGGAGCTGGCACAGCCATCGGGTGGTTGTTGCTTGGTACCGAGACCGGCCTTGGCCGGTCGCGCGTAAAGAGTTGCACAGATATCGCCGTACTGCGAAATCTCAGCCAAGCCTCATATCATATGCTGGGGCCCGATCGGGAGGGTCGGGACCGGTTGATCGTTGATCTGGCCGAGCACGTCGGGGAGCCAAACTTGCGGATCGACGTCACCTAGCTGGACTCCTCTAAAAACCTCGCATGCTGCGCGGGGACGTGATTCACTGGCCGCATAGGATTGGGGGTGATTCGATGCCCGGCAAGCCAGGCAGCACGTCATGGTATCGGGCACGAGCAGCCCGGGCGCAAACGATGCTGGATTGGGCTTTTTAGCGAGCTGAACTCGCGCATGGCGATTGGCTAACGATGATCAAAGAGGAGCTGCCGTTCACACGCCAGACCGTCAACAAACTGATGGCAATAGCCGAAAGCGACAACCTCCGAAATGACGCACATGTGCGTCATTTGCCTGCCGCGTGGGGAACCCTCTACGAGCTCACGAAGCTGACGGATGAGCAATTCGACGCGGCGATTCAGAGCGGCGCGATCCAATCCGAGGATGGAGCGCAAGGACGTTGCGGTTCTGCGCGGGATTGAGCCAAAGCCAAAATCGCCGCGTGCTCGGATTTTATCAGTTTTGGCAGATTTGCCATTTCCGATAAAACCTGTTTCACCGGGTAATTGGATTTAACGGCGTTTGCTGTCTTTGGTCGCGATCTTTTCGGCATGCGCAAAAATAATCCGCATCCAGAATTCGAGAATATCCGCCAGTGGCTGCTCAGCCGCCGCAGCATGGGCCTTTAGGGCGGCAATCAAGCGCGTGACGGCGACGGACGGCGGGCGGATGCTCATCACCTCCGCTTAGCCTTTTGGCGGGCGGAAAGCCAATCGAGCAGGATCTTTGCGACCAGGCTTGATGTTGTCCTGGCTTCTTGCCGAGCAGCCTTATCGAGCTCCGCTTTCACTTCCGGCGGGACGCGAGCCGTCAAGGTAACTGCGGGCTCCGGCGCCTTTTTGGCTGGCGGCATATTGCTTTCCTGCTTTAAATCGTATACGTTTTCGTTTGCCTAGCATATAGCTAGCCAGAATTCAACTAGTGTAGTAAGTGATTAGCCCTCTGGTTTCGATCGGAGCTCCTTTCCGAGCCGTCCGGCTACTGAGCAAGGAACACCCTATGCCAAGATATGATCTCGAAGCCCTTTGGGAGCAGCACTGCCGCTATGAGTTTGAGACACGCGATGTCGACGCAACCATGGCGACAATGGTCGATGCACCGTATGTGAACCACATCCCCACGATGACCGGCGGTGTCGGGCACGACCAGTTGAAACGCTTCTACAAATATCATTTCATTGGAGCCAATCCGCCCGATACTAAAATTGTTCCAGTCAGCCGCACCGTCGGCACGGACAGCCTAGTCGACGAGATGCTGTTCAGCTTCACGCACACCTGTGAGATCGACTGGATGCTGCCAGGCGCGCCTCCTACCGGCCGCAAGGTCGAGGTGCCGGTTGTCGCGATCGTGCAGTTCCGTGACGGCAAGCTGGCGCATGAGCACATCTATTGGGATCAGGCTTCCGTTCTTGTGCAGATCGGCCTGCTGAACCCAGACAATTTGCCGGTGGCTGGCGTGGCGGAGGCGCGAAAGATGGCGGATAAGACCCTCCCAAGCAACGCGCTTATGCCGAAATGGGCGAAGAGCGACGGAAAGCCGATTTAATTAGGCTGGTCCTGCCTCAAGCGCGCTGGCCCCTGAGGCTGCGTGCAAGAAATATCAATGGTATAGCGAGGGCTGGGCAAATGCAGTTCACTGGTGTTCGCCTTCCTGCTTCCTCCCTGACGCCTCTTCGAGGCCTTTTCCGTAACGCTCACGGCCCGGGCAGGCGCTTGAAGTTATAGACGAGGTTCGCCATGCCGATTTTCACCCTGGCGCGGGCGATCCCGATCGTGCGGATGAACAGGCCCATCCGATCCTTCTCTTAGGCGAAGACGTGCTGGATGCGAACGGACCTTCGATTTGGCGGCGTTGGCGAGGCGACCGGCCTCGGGCATGAGTCTTCCCTTCGGGTTCTTTCGATGGACGTGGTTGACGAAGCCGTTCTTTTCCATGAACGCCTCATTGGCCGCCGAGCGATAGGCCGTGTCCGCAAACACGTCCGAAGCTGTGTTGCTCTTGTCGAGCAGACCCTCGCGCAGCAGCGCGCTCTCATAGGCGGCCGCGTCAGTCGCCGCCCATTTGCGGATAAAGCCAAAGCCCCGGTCGATCGAGATATGGTTCTGATAGCCGAAAACCGGGATCGCCAGGTCAACGGCCGGCGCCGGAAAGACGGATGCTTGTCTGGCGCTGGGCCTCGCCGCCTGCCAGCGCGGCTTCACCGTTTCCTTTACGACGGCAGTTGGGCTCGTCCACCAGTTGATAGAGGCAGGTGACGAAAAGCGGCTGCTCAAACTGCAGGCCCAACTCGTCGCCGTTAAGCTCCTCATCATAGACGAACTTGGCTATGTGCCACTCTCTCAGACTGGCGCCGAGCTCCTCTTCGAGACCTTCGGCCAACGCCACGAGCATGGATCGACCATTGTCACCTCGAATCTTCCATTCGAGGAATGGACAGGCGTCATTCAAAGCCAGCGTCTTACCGGCACGCTGCTCGATCGTCTCACCCATCATGTCTGTCCATATTTTGGAGCTGAACGGCGAGAGCTACCGGCTAAAACAGTCAAAGGCGCGGCGGCCGCTCCGTCGACGAGCCTGAGAGCGGCAAAACCATCAACGCCTCCTGAGCGCCGCATCCGCCCCGGCTGCAAACCCGGCCATCTCCGCCGGGCCGGACGCGGCACAGCGATTCACGCTCCAACAATTTCGCCCCGTATTGCTCCAATGGTGGTTGACAATCGTACACAGACAATTATTATATTATATCATATGGTTAATTTTTATTAGAATTATTTTCAGCCTTTCCCGAAATCCAAAATGGATCAGTCCGTTAGGCAGATGGGGCTTCCGCGAGAGCAAAGCCACATCTGATCTAGCTTAACAGGAAATTTTCTTATCTCATGACAAACAAAGCAATTTTTGCTGCAGTTGCGGTGCGAGGTGAGAGTGCGAATTTTCTGCATTTCGGCGAGCCAAAGCGGGATGGTGCGGTGGGCCTGCGGATCACCGCCGATCTCATGGCGCTGATCCCCAATTTGCGTGCCTTTGCCATCTCCTTATGCGGCGATGTCGATCACGCCGATGACCTTGTCCAAGATACATTGGTGAGAGCCTGGAGCAATATCGGATCCTTTTCCGAAGGCACCAATCTTCGTGCTTGGTTGTTTAGGATTTCGCGCAACATCTATTACTCAGAGTACCGCAAGAAGCGACGCGAAGTTGCCGACCCCGATGGCGCCTTAGCCGCAAGCCTCTCCGCCGCTCCGGCGCAAGGCTGCCATATGGATTTGCTCGATCTCTGCGCGGCGCTGCAAAAGCTGCCGAGCGACCTGCGCGAAGCCTTGATTTTGATCGGCGCCTCGGGGCTTTCTTATCATGAAGTCGCGAGCATTTGCGGCTGCGCCATCGGCACCATCAAAAGCCGCGTTAACCGCGCAAGGAACAGGCTCGCCAAGCTGCTGTCAGTGAGGCCGGGAGAAGAATTCTGGCAGGACAGCGCTTGCCAGATAATTCAGCTGCACGTTGCAGCTCAGCGCCCTGGTCACGACGGGAGCGACGATCCTGCCTGAGATGGAGCTGCAAAAGATCAAGTCCGCATTTGAATAATTTGAACTCTCAGAGGCATCCCGATGAACAAAAAGAAATTTCATTTTTTTGCTTTTGCTGCGGCAATTTATCTCAATTACGGTCTAGTCCTGTTTCCCTCCCCGGCATTCGCGGCCGCGAGTGCAACTTTGGTCAAAATAGATACGGCAACGATGGGCAGCTGGATTGGCGCCTATGGCTCTGATGGTTATATCGAGAGCCAATATAGCGTGACGAAGTACCCGGCCTACGCCACGGTTGCCCTCTCCAAACAAGCAAATTGGACGTGGGCTGCTTCCACCAGCCGTCTTGCCGCGGTGCAAAAACCTGACAATCCCCAGGACCGTATTGCGGGGCAATGGTTTTCCGGTACCAGCTTCTTTATCGATATTGCTCTGACGGATGGCAACAGCCACCAAGTCGTCCTTTATGCGCTCGACTGGGATAGAAACCAGCGGGCCGAAACTATCAATGTGCGGGACGCAACGACGGGCGCGCTGTTGGACAGCAGGCCCCTTTCAGCGGGAACGTTCATCGAGGGTGTCTATCTCATCTGGAACGTCCAAGGTCACATCACCTTCGAGATCGCCAGAAACGCGGGTGCGAACTCGACTCTCAGCGCCTTATTCTTCGATCCCACAACATCAGGCCAGGCCTCCATTCAAGCCGTGCCCGCGAATGATTTTCTCAATTCGCTTGGGGTTGATCCCGGTTATCTTCAAATGATGACAACGGCACCGCTGTTTCAATACACGGGCATCCGCAATTACCGCGTCGGCACCGGCGATCCTTCGACCCCCATCGCTTTGCACAACGCCACCGTAATCCCCGGCATATATCCGGGTGTCCGTTTTAATCTCGTTGGCCATGACGTGCCCATCAGTGCAAGGATCGCAGAGGGCGCCGCGATCGCGAGCGCGGGAGCGCTGCTATCGTTTGAAGGCCCGAATGAGCCGAACAGCTTTCCCTTCACCTATAACGGCCAAATTGGCGGCGGCAGCCATTCTTGGCTCCCGGTTGCCCAGTATCAGCGGGATTTCTATGCGGCCGTCAAAGCCGACCCAAGAGTCAGTTCTTACCCTGTCTTTGGGACATCGCTCGTCGGGAGTGAATTAGATAATGTCGGCATGCAGTTTCTGACAATCCCCACGGGCGCCAATGTTCTTATGCCAGACGGCACTCGCTATGCCGATTATGCAAACCCCCACAATTATGTGGTGGGCAATGGCGGTTGCGGGGTGCTGCGCGATAACCAGGCCTGGAATGCGGCAGATCCTATCCTCCCTGGGTGCTGGGATAATCTCTACAACGAGTACGGGGTCACCTGGTATGGCCACTATGCCGGATACACCGAAGCCCAACTTATGACATTGCCACGAGTGACAACCGAGACGGGCTGGGGCACCAGCGGCATAAGCGAGGATAACCAGGGCAAGGTGCTGCTCAATGTATTATTAGCCCAGTTTAAGCGCGGCTGGTCCTACACATTTATTTACGAGCTGGTGGATGGCG
>JAFMSB010000374.1 GCA_017353815.1 Methylocapsa sp.
CAAGCATTGCCTAAAGCGAATTCCGCAAAAGTTGACAGACTTTTGCGGCCAGAATTCGCTCCAGCTTATTGATTTGGCGCGATTTCTTATCGCTCGCATGATTCCATGCGAGCGGAAAGCGCGCTAGACTTCTGCGTTACCGCCCAGCCGTGTTTGGGCCGGTGCGATTGGAAGGCCGGGCGCTTAGCCGTGGGTGCTGGGCACGAGTTCCGCTCGCATCCTGTGGCCGCTGCCATGCCGCGCAAAGCGATGGCGCCAGCCGTGCCGCGCCGCGTGGCGATGATGACGCCGGGCCCGGGAAGTTGCGGCCTCACCGCTGCTTGAGCTTGTGTCGATGATTTGCGCCCCATCGGCCGCGCCGCGAACCTTGCGCGCAACGGGCCCGAAAGAGGCAAGGCAGAGGTTGTAAGCATCCGCGGCCTGAATTTTCTCGCAATCGTCGATGCTGCGCGGAGCGGCTTTCGCTTGCAGAGACAGCGCAACCAGCGCAGATAGGGAAATGGCGCTCAGAAGTGTTTTCATGGCTTCATCCTCTCAGGCTCGCGCCGGTCTTTCTGGCGACTTCGGCGACGATCTTGGCGGAAACGGAATCGATCTCGGCCTCCATCAGGGTCCTCTCGCGCGGTTGCAAGGTGACCGCAACGGCGACCGATTTCTTTCCTTCTTCGATGCCCGGGCCTTCGTAAACGTCGAACACCGACGCATCGGCAACGAGAGCGCGATCCGCGGCCGCCGCGGCCTTTACGATATCGGCGGCCTTTACGTCTTTTGAGGCCAAGAAAGCAAAATCGCGCTGCACGGGCATGAATTCGGGAAGTTCGAGCTTCAGTTTGGTTTTTGTGGCCCGCAATTTCGGCGCCGGTATGTCGTCGAGGATAAGCTCGAAACCCGCCACCGGCCCCTCTGCGTCTATGGCCTCCAGGGTGCGCGGGTGGAGCTCGCCAAAGGCCCCAAGGACATTTTTCGGCCCCAATTGAATCGTGGCCGAGCGGCCGGGATGGAACCAGGGAGGCGCTCCCGGAACGAACTGCAGTTTCGGCGAGGGAAGGCCGAGCGCCGAGAGAAGGGCAAGCGCATCCGCCTTCACATCGAAAAGGCCGGCGGGGGCGTTGGGCAGCGACCAATGCCGCCCGATGCCGCGCTCGCGCGCCATCCCCCGCCTGATCGCGCTTGCCGCCGTCTTCTGGCCGCCCTCGCTATCATCGAGGAAGATCTGCCCGACTTCGAACAGCGCGGCATCACCATGGCCCCGGTCGGCATTGCGCTGCGCCGCTGCGATGAGCCCCGGAAGCAGGCTTGGGCGCATATCGGAATGCTCGGGCGCGATCGGATTGGCAAGGACAAGCTCCGGCGCGCCGCCGCCGAAAGCCTTTGCCCGCTCGCGCGCGATGAAAGACCATGTGACCGCCTCGATAAGGCCATTTGCGGCAAGGGCGCGTTTTGCGGCCACTGCCCGCTTCTGGAGCAAGGTGAGCGCGGGTTCGACGGCATGCTGCCCGCTGGGAGAAAGCGGCACCGGCGCGACCCGGTCGACTCCGGCAATGCGCAGGATTTCTTCCACAAGGTCGGTTTTGCTTTCGATGTCGTGCCGGAACGAGGGCGCCGTGACGCGGGCCTCGCAGGGGTTGCCGGCGGCCGAGGTTACCGTGAACCCAAGACTTTCGAGGATCTGTTCCATCTCCGCTTCGCTAAGCGAAAGGCCCGTGAGGCGCCGGAACTCGCTCCAGGGAAAAATAATGCTTCGCGCGCCTCGCGGCTCCCGTCCCGCGACACATGCCGCCGAAGCAACGCCGCCGCAAATATCGGTGACGAGCCTTGCCGCAAGCTCAAGCCCCGGCAAGCAGAAGGCGGGATCGACGCCGCGCTCGAAGCGGTAGCGCGCGTCCGAGGCGATATTGAGCCTGCGCCCGCTGCGGGCAATGTTCACCGGATCCCAAACGGCCGATTCGATGAGCACGTCGGTTGTTGCTTGATCGCAGCCCGTCGCCTCTCCGCCAATAATTCCGGCGAGAGATTCAACGCCCGCTTCGCCGGCGATTACGACATTGCCGCTATCAAGCTCATAGGTGCGGCCGTCGAGGGCGGCGAGTTTTTCACCGGGCCTTGCGCGGCGAACCGTGAGATTGCCTTTGACTTTTTTGGCGTCGAAAACATGCAGCGGCCGCGCCCGGTCAAAGGTGAGATAATTCGTGATGTCCACGAGCGCATTGATGGGGCGAAGGCCGATGGCCTTGAGCCGCCTTTGCATCCATTCCGGGCTTGGCCCATTGCGCACATCTTTGACGAGCCGCAGCGCAAACAGGGGTGCAAGATGGGCATCGTCCTTGGCAAAATCGAGCCGCACCGAAACCGGGCAGGGGAACCGGCCTTCGAGCGGGGGAACCGGCGGGGTTTTGAGGCTGCCCAGGCCCGCGGCGGCAAGGTCGCGGGCAATGCCGTCAACTCCCGCGGCATCCGGCCTATTGGGCAAGAGATTGATTTCGATCACGGGATCGTCGAGCTTTGCCCACTCCGCGAAGGAACCGCCGACGGGCGCCTCCTCGGGCAGGTCGAGAATGCCCTCGTGGTCGGCCGAGATTTCGAGCTCGGCGCCCGAGCACAGCATGCCGGATGATTCGACGCCACGGATGACGCTCCTGGAAAGCGTGGTCTTTTTGCCCGGAATAAAGGTGCCCGGAGCGGCAAAGACCGACTTCATGCCCGTGCGCGCATTGGGC
>JAFMSB010000059.1 GCA_017353815.1 Methylocapsa sp.
TTGGCGAAACGCGTAGGATCGGTGAAGACCGGCTCACGCGCTACGAAAGAGTGATGTGATGTTTGCCGGCATCATCAGCGATATCGGGGTGATGGAAGACGTTGAGGCGGGAAGAAATCTGCGGCATCTGCGCATTGCCTGTTCCTTTCCGGCAAAGAGCATCGCACTTGGCGCCTCGATTGCCTGCAATGGGATTTGTTTAACGGTGACCGCGGCGGGCGAATTGGGAAAAGGCAGCTGGTTTGAGGTGGACGTTGGAGCGGAAACACTTGCCCGCACAACCGCAGAGAGCTGGCAAGAGGGCACGAGGCTCAATCTCGAACGCGCCTTGCGACTCGGCGACGAATTGGGCGGGCATATGGTCATGGGCCATGTGGATGGGGTGGCCGAAATCGTTGCGGTTGAAGATTTTGAGGGCATGCGGCGCATCGAATTGACAGTGCCCCAGAATCTGGCGCGGTTTATCGCGCAAAAAGGTTCGGTTGCGCTCGATGGCACATCTTTGACGGTGAATGAAGTCGAGGCCAGCAGATTTTCGGTGCTGCTCATTCCGCACACCTTGAAAGCGACAACATGGAGCGGCGCACAGGTTGGCACCCGGGTCAACATTGAGATTGATCTTCTGGCACGCTACGCGGCGCGGCTCGCCGAGGCCGTGAATGCTCAAGAGAAAAGCGCAGCGCGTTGATTGCAGCAATTTGCCGCGCAGAAATGTTCGGCCCGGCATTTAGCTGAATCGCCGGTTCGTTGCTAAAATCCCCGCCAAATTGATTCAATTCTGAAGGCTGGGATTTTGGAGCAGCCGAGCCACGAGATTTTGCGAAAGTGGGGAGAGCGGGCGCGCCGCCTTCATCCACGGATGGAGATTACGGGCGGCGGCCTCGTGCTTGGTGCGGGGACGATTCTTACAAATTTCGAGGTTGGCGCAAAAGGCTCATCGCCTCTTGCCCTCACGGATGAGGAACGGATCCTCACGTTACTTACGACGGCTTTTGAATGGCCAGTCGATATCCGAGGGTTCGCCAAGATTGGCCGCGCGTGCGAGCTATGGAACGTAGGGGAAAAGGCACTTGCACATATTCATATCCGCTCTACTTAAATACAATCCCGATCAGCCGCGCGTGCCTGCCGGAAACAGGCGCGCCAGCGGACAATGGACGGATGGCCAACCCAGCTTAACCCCGGTGGCTTTCCGCCCAAAAGAGAGGCGTAGCCGCACGGGGCGGAGATCACGTCCTCGATGCGATCCGCTCTTTTATGGAATGGCTGCGCGCCCAGGCTGAATGGCGACGAGCCCGCTGAACCGGTTTTTGAGCACAAAAACCGGCAAGAGCCGCAACACGCCGCCCGCCGCAAAAAGCACAACGCCAAGCCAGCGCAAGCCCTCGCCGCCGATGAAGAAAAATCCAATCCGCTCGCAATAAGCGGGAAGATAGCCGGCGAGCAGCCCCAAAACTCCGAAGACCGCAAGCACCCAGCGGTTGGAACGGTCTTCGCGCACGCCGGGGCTGACGTTTCCGCCCGCATAGGCCGCCACAACCGCCAGAGCAAAGAGGGCAATTGCCAGCGCCACGAGCGCCTTATTGGAAAAGAAGGCGGCAAAGGAGCCTTCGCCGAGGACGGCAAGGCCAAGATAGGCCGCCGTGCCCGCAAAGATGACCACGAGCCGGAGGAGGAGCATTCACGGCACGCCCAAGGCATCACATGTAGGGATAATTGGGGCCGCCGCCGCCTTCGGGCGGGACCCAATCGATGTTTTGTGCCGGATCCTTGATGTCGCAAGTCTTGCAGTGGACGCAATTCTGGGCGTTGATCACAAAACGGGCGCCTTTCTTTTCTGCTTCATCCTCATAGACGACCTCATAGACAGCCGCCGGGCAATAGAGCCTTGCGGGCTCGCCATAAAGAGGCAGGTTTTGCGCAACCGGAATGGACGCATCTTTGAGATGCAAATGGCAGGGCTGGTCTTCCTCGTGATTGGTGTCCGACACATAGACCGAGGAAAGCCGGTCGAAGGTGAGCTTGCCGTCGGGCTTTGGATATTCGATTGGGCTAACCTCCGAAAGCGGTTTCAAGGTTGCGTAATCGGGCTTGCCATGCGGCAAGGTGCCAAACGGGGAGAGGCGGAGGATTTCGTTCGCCCACATGTCGAGGCCGCCCAAAACAATGCCCCCGATCGTGCCGTATTTCGACCACAGCGGCTTGACATTGCGCACCCTATAAAGATCGCGGCCAATGGGTGAATTGCGCCACGCCTTTTCGTAATCTACGAGCTCGTCATGCGCGCGGCCCGCCTTGAGCGCGCGCGCGGCGCACTCGGCCGCCAGCATGCCGGAACGGATGGCGTTATGCGTGCCCTTGATGCGCGGAACATTGACGAAACCGGCCGCGCAGCCAATGAGGGCGCCGCCCGGAAAGACGAGCTTTGGCACCGACTGGTAACCCCCCTCGGTGATCGCGCGCGCGCCAAAGCAAAGCCGCTCCGCATCTCCAAACAGCGGCGCAATGAAGGGGTGTGTTTTAAAGCGCTGGAACTCGTCGAAAGGCGAGAGCGTGGGGTTGGCGTAATTCAAGTGAACCACGAAGCCAACCGCAATGAGTCCATCCTCGAATTGATAGAGAAAGGAGCCGCCGCCGGTCTCATTATCGAGCGGCCAGCCGAAGGAGTGCTGGACGAGGCCGGGGCGGTGCAGGGCTGGCTTGACCCGCCACAGTTCTTTGAGGCCGATACCGAATTTCTGCGGCTCACGATTTTGACCGAGAGCAAATTTGGCGATGAGCTCCTTGGCGAGCGAGCCGCGCGCGCCTTCGGCGATAAGCGTATATTTTCCGCGAAGCTCGATGCCGCGGGAAAAACTGCGCTTTAAGCTGCCATCGCGCGCAATCCCCATATCGCCGGTCGCAACGCCAAGCACCTTGCCCTCGTCCCCATAAAGTAGCCCGGCGCCCGCAAAACCTGGGAAAATATCGGCACCCAAAGCTTCCGCCTTCTTGCCGAGGAAGCGGACGGTGCTGCCGAGCGAGCCAACAAAATTGCCGCGGTTGCTCATGAGAGGCGGCATAATAAAATTGGGCAGCCGGAAAGCACGCGTGGGCGAGAGAAAGTAATAACGGTCCTTCGTGACCTGCGTCTTGAGAGGCGTCTCTCTATCCTCCCGCCAGCCGGGGAGAAGCTCGTCGAGACCGCTGGGGTCGATGACCGCGCCGGACAAGATATGCGCGCCGGCTTCGGCGCCCTTTTCGACGACCGCAACGGAAAGATCGGCATCGATCTGCTTGAGGCGGATCGCGGCGGCAAGACCGGCAGGGCCCGCGCCCACGATCACGATATCGAAATCCATGCTCTCGCGCGGCGGCAATTTGACTTCGGATTCGCTCACGATAGGATTCGCCCTCCGTTTGCGCGAATATATAAGGCGGTCCGGTCATGGATGAAAGTTTGGCCGCTCTCTTGAGCTGGTATGCTCAAATGGGTGTGGATATTGCTGTCGACGATGCCGCCCACGACCGGATTGGCGAGTATGCGGCGGCACTCGCGGCGGGCAAAGTGAAAGCGGCGGGTGAGACCGGGTCCTCGCTGGGCGCGCCGCGCGAGCGCCAAGCCGCCAGCGCCAAACAGACTCCCGCCCTTCCGGCAGCCGGGATCGATGCAGGCGCGCGCGATTTGGCGGCAGGCGCGCAGAACCTCGACGATCTGCGCGATCGCCTCGCGTGCTTCGAAGGTTGCGGCCTCAAAACGACGGCGTTGCAGCTCGTCTTTGGCGACGGCAATCCCTGTGCGAAGATCATGTTCGTCGGCGAGGCTCCCGGCGCGGACGAGGACCGCCAAGGTATCCCCTTCGTGGGGCGCGCCGGCAAGCTGCTGGACAAAATGCTTGCGGCAATCGGGCTCGACCGGAACAAGGTATATATCGCCAATATCGTGCCCTGGCGTCCTCCCGGCAACCGCACGCCGACGCCTTTCGAGACCGCGGCCTGTCTGCCCTTCACCCGCCGCCAGATTGAGCTTGTTGATCCCGAGATACTTGTTTGCCTTGGAGCGCCATCGGCGCAAACGCTGCTCGGCACCAAGGATGGAATCATGCGAATAAGGGGCCGCTGGCTCGCCTACCCCGTGGCAGGGAGGGAAATCCCCGCACTTGCCATGCTCCACCCGGCTTATCTCCTGCGCCAGCCTGGCCAGAAAAAGCTCGCATGGCACGACCTGCGGCTGCTGGCAAAGAAAATCGATGCCTTGGGGCTTTTCCCGAAATCGCTCTAAACGTCTCCGGAAATTATCGCGGAATATGGCGGGGCCGCCGCCTTCACCCTTCGCCGGTAGGTATGGAGAATCCATTCCGTATAGCCATTTGGCTGCTCGCGGCCCTTAAAGATCAGATCGGCTGCCGCGAGAAAAGCCGGGCCATCGCAGTTTGGCGCCATCGGCCGGTAATTTGGATCGCCCGCGTTCTGCCGGTCAACGACCTGCGCCATACGTTTGAGCGTTTGTAAGACATGTTCGGGCGTGACAACTCCTTGGTTGAGCCAGTTGGCGATATGCTGGCTCGAAATTCGCAAGGTCGCGCGATCCTCCATGAGGCCAATGTCATGGATATCCGGCACTTTGGAGCAGCCAACCCCTTGGTCGATCCAGCGCACCACATAGCCGAGGATGCCCTGGCAATTGTTGTCGAGTTCCGCTTGGACACCGTCGGGCGCCCAATTTGCCCGGCACACCGGAATTGCCAGAAGATCCGATAGCAAGGGCGGAGACCGGCGGGCGAGGATTTTCCATCGGCTCGAAACATCGACCCGGTGATAATGCACCGCATGCAGGACGGCGGCGGTCGGCGAGGGCACCCAGGCCGTGTTTGCCCCGGAGAGCGGGTGCACGATTTTTTGCGCCAGCATATCCGCCATTCGGTCCGGCGCCGCCCACATACCTTTGCCGATCTGCGCCCGCCCGGGAAGTCCGCACGCAATGCCGATATCGACATTGGCGTTTTCGTAAGCCGCAATCCATTCGGTATTTTTCATGTCGTTCTTGCGGACCATCGGCCCCGCTTCCATGGATGTGTGGATCTCGTCGCCGGTGCGGTCGAGGAAACCGGTATTGATGAAGAATACGCGGTCGGCCGCGGCCGCGATGCAGGCCTTGAGATTGACAGAAGTCCGCCTCTCTTCATCCATGATGCCGATTTTGAGTGTGAAGCGGGCAAGCCCAAGCATGTCCTCGACGCGCGCAAACAGATCATTGGCGAGCGCCACTTCATCGGGCCCGTGCATTTTCGGTTTTACGATATAGACCGAGCCGTGACGGCTGTTGCGTTTCCCCTCTGTCCGGTTGAAATCGTGGATCGCGATGAGCGATGTGATTGCAGCATCCAAAATGGTCTCTGGGATTGGATTGCCGGCAGAGTCCAATACTGCATCCGTTTCGATGTGATGACCGACATTGCGGACGAGCAGAAGACTGCGTCCGTGCAAAACCATCGGCGCCCCGTCCCGTCCGATATAGGTGTGGTCCTCGTTGAGCTTGCGCTCGATGATGAGCCCGTTTTTTTCGAGGGTCGCGGAGAGCCACCCTTGCATGAGCCCGAGCCAATTGCGGTAGACGTGGATCTTGTCTTGCGCATCGACACAGGCAACGCTGTCCTCAAGATCGATGATCGTGCTGAGAGCCGCTTCGAGCACGACATCGGCAACGCCCGCCTTGCTTTCTGCTCCAACAAGGCTGTTGTGGTCGATTTCGATTTCGACATGCAGGCCATGATGGCGCAGAAGAATTATAAAGGAGTCGAGCGATTTTTTCCTGTAGCCGGCAAAGCGCCCGGGATGGCGCAAACGCGACTCGAGGCCGTTCTCAAGAATAGCGACGAGCTCGCCGCTTGAAACCTTATAGGAAGTGACCTGTTTGTGGCTCCCTCTCGCGAGAGGGAATATGTCATCGAAAAGAGCTCTCACCCACTCGATGACCTTGGCGCCGCGCACCTTGTTATAACCTTTGCCACGCTCGGCGCCGTCTGTTTCGGGGATAGCGTCTGTACCGTAAAGCGCATCGTAAAGGCTGCCCCAGCGCGCATTTGCGGCGTTGAGAGCGTAGCGCGCATTTGAGGCGGGCACGACCAGCTGCGGCCCTGCAACCCGGGCGATTTCGAGGACGTTCCCGGTGCGAATGGTAAAATCCGGCGGCTCCGGGACAATATAGCCGATCTCGCGCAAATACTTTGCATAGCGCGCCGGGTTGAACGGCATCGTTGCAGTTACGCGATGGTATTCGTCGATTTTTTCCTGCAGCTCATCGCGAAATTTGAGCTGCTCTCGGATGCGCGGCGCAAATTCACCAATCAACCCCGCAAGGCCGTTCCAGACCTGCGCCTCTTCGACTCCGGTCCCAGGCAGCGCCTCGGCGGCGACGAAATCGCGCAAAACCTTGGCAACTTGAATCGCCCCAATTTTTGCGTAGTCCATCGATTGAACTGGTGAGGCCATTTTCACCTGGCTACTCCTTCATGCGGCTGGATGACTTCATTCACGCCCGGTAATTCGCCGAGGCCAAGAAAGTTCATGCAAAAGCCGTGCAGCCGGGCTCGGCCGTTGACGGCCTTACCTCAGCCCCGCCGTAGCATGCCGATGAAGAAACCGTCTGTGCCGCTCGCAAGCGGCGAAAGACGTATGCCAAAACCGAGAGGCGAAGCAAAGCGTCCGGGAAGGGGCAGCCCCGCCATCTCGGCCATCGTCGGCGCCGGCACGCTTATGTATTCCTTGCGGGAGGCGAGAAATGCCGCGAACCGGTCTTCATTTTCCTCCTTAAGGACAGAACAGGTGGCATAAAGGAGCCGCCCTCCCGATTTAACGAAGCGCGCGGCTTCCGCAAGCACCCTGTCCTGCTCCGCGATTCTTGCCGCAACCGCCCCGGGCCTTATGCGCCATTTCGCGTCAGGGTTGCGGCGCCAGGTCCCGATGCCGGTGCAGGAGGCATCGACAAAAACGAGATCGCATCGCTCCTCGAGCCCGGCAAAGATAGCGGCGCCTTTGCGCAGCGCATGCAGCTGAACGTTGCGGACGCCTGCGCGTTTTAGCCGGGCCACGGCTTGCATCAAGCGTACACCGTCGCGATCCGTTGCATGAATTTGCCCTTTGTTTTGCATCATTGCGGCGAGCGCCAGGGTCTTGCCGCCAGCGCCCGCGCAAAGATCGAGCACCTGTTCGCTGGGTTTGGCGGCAGAGAGGAGCGCCGCAAGCTGCGAGGCTTCGTCTTGGATCTCGACAAGGCCTTTGGCATAGGCGGCCTCGGCCGGGAGCCTTGGGCTGCTCCCATCCTGGGCCGGAGGCAGGCGAAGCCCGGCCGGCGAGAGAGGCGTTGGCGCGGCGCCAAGATGTTTGAGAAGGCGGATGGCCTTTTCCCTGTTCGTCTTCAACGTGTTCACGCGCAGATCGACCGGCGCGCGCTCGGCAAGCGCGCGCATCTCGGCAACCAGCTGCGGCCCAAATACGTGAGCCAGCGAGGGCGCGAGCCACTCCGGAAAATCCCCCGCCACATGGTCCGGCGCGCCGGAGAGATCCATCGCCGAGAGGCGCCGCGTCTCTTCCTCCGTGAGCCGCGGCGGCGCATGCGCCTCCCCGGAGCAATGCAAAGCTAGCGTGCCGATGCTCACATCGTGCAGCTGCCGTATCGAGCCAAGCACGATCGCGCGCGAAGTCTCCTCGCCCATGATGTAAGCCGAGGAGGCGCGCCTGCGCAGCGCGTCGTAGACAAGCGTGGCAATTGCGGCGCGGTCTTTTGCGCCCGCAAAGCGGTGCGAATGGCCCCAATCTTTCATCACGTCCGCAGCGGGCCGCTTGTGCGCTTCGATTTCGCCGATGATTTCGATTGCGGCGGCAATGCGCGCTCCAGGAATCATATGGTTCAGCGATCACCTGAAATACAGCTCACAATCTCTTTGTGAATTTCCATCGCCGCCTTCCGAGTCCGGCGCCTGGCGGATTTTTGCCAGTGCGCGCGCACAAGCCTTTTCGGCTGCCCACTGAGCTTGATCACGTTGACATTCCCAAAAGTCCACTACTGCCATTGATAAATCAACGCTCCTGAATTTCTTTAAGACTTCCTGCCAAAGTTCTTTGGCCCATTTCTGCGCATCTCGGAGCTCATCCCGAACCGTCTCGGCGTCTTCTCCATATTCTAGGGCGGCCAGCGGGCCTTCTGATGCATCATT
>JAFMSB010000060.1 GCA_017353815.1 Methylocapsa sp.
CAGGCCAAAGGAAAAGACGAGGGCAATCCAACTCTCGCTCGACCCGTCAAACGGTCGGCGCGTTCCCGATCCGCCGCCGCCGACGAGCGGGCGGCTACCCGCTCGCAGCGGTTCTTTTCTGCCATGGCAAGAAAATCATAAGACAAGAATTCCGGTGAATAAGGCCATACGCCAGAAACGCTCTAGGAACGCGTTTAACTGACGCCGATGTGTCGAATATGGTTGTTTCTATCGGGGTTACGTGATTCGCTCGACGAAAGAGCTTCGAGGGAGGCACACCATGATGGGGCGCTTGGAAGACCGGCAATAGTGGTTTTTCTATATTTTCTGCCTCGAAGACCACGTCCCCCAAGATCATCTGTTGCGCCAGATCGCCAAGGTCTTGGATTTAAGCGGTGTGCGGCGGAAGCTCGCTCCTTACTACAGCGAGATAGGCTGTCCGTCGCTCGATTCTGAACTGATGATCCGCATGCTGCTGATTGGCTACCTTTACGGCATTCGCTCCGAGCGCCGGCTGGTCGAGGAATTGCGTCTCAATCTCGGCCATCGCTGGTTCTGTGGGCTTGGCCTCGCGGGCGAAGTTCCCGAACGCTCGAGCTTTTCCAAGACGCGGCATGGCCGCTTTCGCGAGAGCGACGCTTTCCGGCTTGTCTTCGAAAGCCTCGTGCAAACCTGTTCGCGCGAAGGGCTGGGCAGCGGCGAAACGTTCGCCACGGATGCGAGCGTGAATGACGCCGGTGCGCGTATCGGACGATGTACGGAAGGGAAGGAATCCCCTGACGATCGGGATGATCCGAGCAAGGTGACGCGCCCTGTGCGCGAATATCTCGACCAGTTGGACAAGGCCGCCGATTTACTTCCCGGCGAGATGCTGCAACCGCCTAAATCACTGTCATTGACGGACCCAAGCGCGGCGCTGACCAGCAAGGGCAAAAGCAAGATCAACTATCTGGTTGACACCAATGCCGCCTTCATCGTCGATGTCGAGGCCAGCCCCGCGCGCGGAACGGCGGAAGTCGCCGCGACGCGCGCCATGATCGAGCGAACCAAAGAGCGGTTTGACTTGCAACCCAAGAAGCTTACCGCCGACACAGCTTATGGCTCGGGCAGCAACCTGGCATGGCTGATGGGAGCGCGGTATCGAGCCGCATATTCCGATCTTTGACCGCAGCTCACAGACCAATGGGCGTCTTCACGCGCCATGACTTCACCTTCGACCGCGCCGAAAATACCTATATCTGCCCCGGCGGCAAGCGTCTGCCACGCGTGCATGATCGCCGGAACGGCGTTCTGATCTACCGAGCGAGCATCCGCGATTGCGCAGGTTGCAAGCCGCAATGCATGGCACGGGCATCCCGCACCTTGTCCGCCAACGCCCATGAAGAGGTGCGCCAGCACGTCGCCAACCTCGGGGAAACCGAAGCTTTCAAGAAGTCCGCACGGCTGCGCTGTAAGGTTGAAATGTGTTTCGCGCACTTGAAACGCAATCTCAATTTTCGCTGTCTGCGCCTTCGCGGCATCACGGGTGCGCGACGAATGCACGTTTGCGGCAGCCGCACAAAATCTTCGTAAGCTTGGTCGACACGGCCACTAACGAATTGGCAGGCATACCGATCCGTGTGGGGACCACCCCTGATGGGGTGGCCATGAGCCCGGCCGGAAAACAGGTCTATGTTGCGTAACAATGTGGCGGGGATCCCGGCCGGAATTGGCCCGTCGGGCGCCGGTATCCCGGCGCCGCCGGGCGTGCCTTTCAGCGCGTTTAGCGCCAGGCTCGCAATCCGCGTTTGGCCCTATAGTCCTTGCAGCGATGATTTTAACCTCAGTGCGGGCTTCACCCTGGGGACCCGCAGCAATGGGATCAACCCTCCCCAAGAGCCGGTGACCCTCAAGTTAGGCACCTTCGCCCTGACCATCCCCTGCGGCTCCTTCAAAGGCACGGGATTTGGGCCGTTTGAGTTCCAAGTGGTGGTCGAGGGCGTGAGCCTCAATGTTGGAATCGGGGCGAAGCGCTACGCCGTCTATGCGGTGGGGCAGAATGCCGATTTAGAGGGGTCAGCCAACTCGGTGCCAGTAACGCTCATCATCGGCGATGACAGCGGCTTCACCTCGCTCAATGATTCCCCCGTAGGAGGGCCAGGTCCAGCGACATTGATTGGCGCTGCCAAACTTATCGCGTTAGCCGAATGCGTCCGCGCCCGTGTCGCCGGGCGCCGGTAAGGGCGGTGGCGAGTGTTCATGGGGCATTCCGATATCGGACACGCGGATTTTACGCCGGGGGCTGCCTCCCCAATCTGCGCCCGCTCTTGGATTAGAATCCGGAGACGAGCCAATCGCACCAAACTACTTGCTTGCGTTACACAAGCGGCACGGATCGCCGTTTTCTGCCGTGCTCGATTTTATGCCGCGACCTTACCAAAATGTTTCACATGAAACATTTTTAGAATAATGCTAATCATGAATACTGCTCCGGCATGTGGGATTTGACCGAGTCTCAACCTCTCTGCGCCGCGGAATAAAACCCTCAGCTGTCCATCTTGAGAGCGGCAATGAATGCTTCTTGCGGGATCTCGACCTTGCCGAACTGCCGCATCTTTTTCTTGCCCGCCTTCTGCTTCTCCAAGAGTTTGCGCTTGCGCGTCACATCTCCGCCATAGCATTTGGCCGTGACATCCTTGCGCAGCGCGCGCACCGTCTCGCGGGCGATGATCTTTCCCCCGATTGCGGCTTGTATGGGTATCTGAAACAAATGCTGCGGGATGAACTCTTTGAGCTTTTCGGCCATGGCCCGTCCGCGTGCTTCGGCGCGATCACGGTGGACGAGCATGGAGAGCGCATCGACCGGCTCGGAATTGACCAGGATCGACATTTTTACTAGATCGCCAGGGCGGTAGCCGGTGATCTGATAATCGAAGCTCGCATAGCCTTTCGAGATCGACTTCAGCCGGTCGTAAAAATCGAACACCGCCTCATTGAGCGGCAAATCATAGATTACAATCGCGCGCTTGCCGGCATAGGAGAGTTCGGCCTGCTCACCGCGCCGCTCCTGACAGAGTTTTAGGACCGAGCCGAGGTAATCGTCGGGCGTCAAGATGGTCGCGCGAATCCAAGGCTCTTCGATCTGCTCGATCTTGGTGGGATCGGGCATGTCGGCGGGATTGTGCAGTTCCAAGCTTCCGCCGCCTCGCAGCACAATGCGATAGATGACCGACGGCGCGGTGGCAATGAGGTCGAGATTGAACTCTCGTTCAAGGCGCTCCTGAATGATTTCGAGGTGGAGGAGACCCAAAAAGCCGCAGCGAAAGCCAAAGCCAAGCGCAGCCGAGCTTTCCGTCTCGTAAGTAAAGCTTGCATCGTTGAGTCGCAGCTTGCCCATGGCCGCGCGAAGCGCCCCGAAATCGGCGGCATCATTTGGGAAAAGCCCGCAGAAAACAACGGGCTGGGCCGGCTTGAAGCCGGGCAAAGGCACAAGGCAAGGGTGGCGGGCATCGGTGATCGTGTCGCCCACGCGCGTGTCGGCAACCTCCTTAATTTGCGCGGTGATGAACCCGACCTCGCCCGGGCCGAGCAAGGCCACATCCTGCATCTTGGGGCGGAAAACCCCGATCTTTTCGACCTCGTATTGCGCCCCGGTTCCCGTCATCTTTATCTTTTGGTGCTTCTTGAGCGTGCCGTCGATGACGCGCACGAGCACGACCACGCCAAGGTAGGCGTCGTACCAAGAATCAACCAAAAGCGCTTTTGAGGGCGCGGCTTCATCGCCTTTCGGCGGCGGCAGGCGGGCGACGATTGCTTCGAGAACTTGGCCGATCCCCTCTCCGGTCTTCGCCGAAATGAGGACAGCCTGCGACGCATCAAGCCCAATCACATCTTCGATCTGCTGCTTGATGCGATCGGGCTCGGCGGCTGGCAGATCGATCTTATTCAACACCGGGACAATCTCGTGGCCCGCGTCAATCGCATGATAGACATTGGCAAGCGTCTGCGCCTCCACCCCTTGGCTCGCATCCACCACGAGCAGCGAGCCCTCGCAGGCGGCAAGGGAACGGGAGACTTCGTAGGCAAAATCGACATGCCCCGGCGTGTCCATGAGATTGAGGATGTAGGTCTCGCCATCCTGGGCTTTATAATCCAGACGAACGGTCTGGGCTTTGATGGTAATGCCCCGCTCGCGTTCGATCTCCATAGAATCGAGCACTTGCTCGACCATCTCGCGCCCCGCAAGCGCCCCTGTGGCCTCGATGAGCCGGTCCGCAAGCGTCGATTTGCCGTGGTCGATATGGGCGATGATCGAAAAATTGCGGACATTTGTTATCGCATGAGCTGCCATAACGCCGGGATAGCAAGCGGCTGGCACAAAGGAAAGGCAAGCGGGAAGCTGCCCCGCATGGCCTTGGCATCCAAGAATGCGATCGCGCCAGACAACAATGGCGCCCCCAGGGCCAAACCTCGCTCGGCCCTTTGGATCAGCTGTCCGGCTGCGGTTTGAGTTGGCCGCCGGCCAAGCTATCCGGCAGTTTGGCGCAAGCCCAGGCAGCTAATCTCGCAACAATACCTTTTTTGGGCGGCATTTCGCTATGGAGCATATCAAACGCAAGCGTGCAGCGCCGGTGGGCCGGGAGTTGGCGCAACACAGTGGCGCGCAGGCAGGCGAAACGGTTACTGCCAGTCTTAACGCACAAGCGCAGCGGCCAATCGAGGCCGGGGATTTCGACGCGACGGAAGGGTCTCTGGTCGGAGCCGGAAGAAAACGGGCCGGGGCGCTCGAGGGTCGTGCGCTCGCCGCCGCGAAAACATTTGGCCTGCGCGGGAAGGCGGCCCTGGCGCGCCAGCGCCATGGAGAAGCAGCGGAGAATTTTGCCGCTGCGGCCGCGATGCTTCCTCCCGGCCACGAGGACGTGGCCTTTGCCTATTTGAATGCAGAGGCCGACGCATTCTACCGCGAGGCCGCCAGGTCGGGTGGCCGAGAAGCTTTCGAATCGGCGATTGCCAGCTACCGCAAGCTCACGGTTGCACGCCCCCGAGATAGCTTTCCGGATGACTGGGCGATGATGCAGCTGCGGCTTGGCGCCACGCTGCAAACCCTCGGCGAATTCACGGGCGAGTGTGGTCCTCTCGAGGATGCGGCCGCAGCCTATTGCGCGGCACTGCAGGAACTCAGCCGCGCACGCACGCCGCAGCTCTGGGCAATGGCTCAGATGAGCCTGGGTACGGCGCTCTTCCGTCTTGGGGAAAAGCAGCCGGGGACAGAAAAGCTCAATGAGGCGGTTTCTGCCTACCGCGAGGCATTGGAGGAACATTCCCGTGAGCGAGCGCCCCTTGATTGGGCAAGAACAAGCCTTAACCTCGGCGCTGCGCTTGAGGCGCTGGCGCGGCGGGATGATGGCACGGCCAGGCTCATCGAAGCAATTGAACTCTACCGAGAGGCCCTCCAGGATGGCATCCGGCGCGCACCCGTGCTCTGGGCGATGATCCAGATCAGCCTCGGAAATGCGCTTTCTCTGCTTTGCGAGCGCGAAGGCAAAAGCGAGCGGCTGAGGGAAGCTGCGAACGCCTACCGGGAAGCGCTCGCGGCGCTAGATGCGGACAGCGCCCCGGTACAATGGGCCGCGGCGCAGATGTACCTCGGTGATGTCCTGCTTACGCTGGGCAAGAAAAGGGAAGGGAGGGCAGAGCTTGGTGAAGCGCTGAGCGCCTATGGCGCAGCCCTCCAGATTATATGCCAGCGAGCGCACTCCCCTCCAGGGGGAGGCCGTTGCCGCCAATCAGGGCACGGCATTGTCGCATATCGCAGAACGGCAGAATGACCCCGAGATAGCCAAGCTGGCGGTTGTGCGGGTCGAGGCGGCAATCGCCGCCTTCCGGAGTAAGGAGCCGACATGAGGCATGGCTCGCGAAAGCCCGCGCTTTGGCCGCGGTACAAGGCAAAGCCTGATTCCTTGACTTTTCGCCCGGCGAGCGCCTAAGGAGAGCCAGGTCAGGCAACTTCCCGCTTTTAGGGGGAGGAAAGCGTCCGGCGGCGCAATGCGCTCCCGGGCGCGTTCTGCAGTGGCGGGTACTGGCTTGGCGCGGCGGAAAACCTCCGATTCAGGCGGGAGGCCCGTCAACGGGCGGGCAGGAGGCAGCTCAAGTGGCTGGAGACCCTAAGCTTTCAAGCAGGTGCCCAGTCCGGAGAGACATTACTGCCGGGAGTAACTATCTTATTTTGGGCCATTGGGCCGGGAGTCGGCACCGGTTTGCCTGTGAAGCGGAGTAAAAAACGGAAGAGTTGGAGAAAGCGCCGGGATCGGAGGGGTTTTTTGCCAGGGGGAGCTAAGTTGCCATGGCACAAGGCATATCTGCTGCTTCCATGCTTTGCCCGGCATGGCAGAGTGAGGGCGGCAGCTCGCTTCTTAAGCTTGGCGGCTGGACAAGCAACCCCGAAGTAAGGTGGCAGCGAAGGAACACGCAGATGTTCGAAGGGCTCTCCGGAAAACTCTCTGGAATTTTGGACCGGCTGACCCGGCGCGGCGCGCTGACCGAGGCCGATGTCAATCTCGCCCTTCGCGAGGTGCGCCGCGCTCTCTTGGAGGCCGACGTTGCGCTCGATGTTGCACGTTCCTTCGTGGACAAGGTGCGCGGGCGTGCGGTTGGGGCCAATGTTGTCAAATCCGTCACGCCAGGCCAGATGGTCGTCAAAATCGTCCACGATGTGCTGGTCGAAACGCTTGGCTCCAGTGCCGATCCCATAAGTCTCGATGCCGTGCCGCCCGTCGCGATCATGATGGTCGGCTTGCAGGGCGCGGGCAAGACGACCACGACCGCGAAGATCGCCAAGCGCCTGAGCGAGCGGTTGAAGCGCAAGGTGCTCATGGCCTCGCTCGACGTGAAACGCCCGGCAGCCCAGGAGCAGCTCGCGGTGCTCGGTCGCCAGGCGGGCATCGAAACCTTGCCCGTCATCGCCGGTCAGACGCCGGTGCAGATCGCCAAGCGGGCGGAGCAGGCGGCGCGGCTTCAAGGCTATGATGCCGTCCTGCTCGACACCGCGGGCCGCACTCATATCGACGAAGCGTTGATGGGGGAGATGGCGGAGATCAAAGCGGTCTCCCGCCCGCACGAGATTCTGCTCGTCGCCGATAGCCTCACGGGCCAGGATGCTGTCCATCTTGCGAAGAGCTTTGATGATCGCGTCGGCATCACCGGGATTGTGCTGACAAGGATCGATGGCGACGGGCGCGGCGGCGCGGCGCTTTCGATGCGTGCGGTGACCGGCAAACCGATCAAGCTCCTTGCCACCGGCGAGAAAATGGATGCGCTTGAGGATTTTCATCCCACGCGGATCGCGAACCGGATACTCGGCATGGGCGATATCGTGTCGCTGGTCGAGAGAGCAGCGGAATCGCTCGGCGCCGAACAATCACGCCGCATTGCCGATAGGATAAGCAAAGGCAAATTCGATCTTGAGGACTTGTCCGAGCAGCTTGCCCAGGTCGAAAAAATCGGCGGCCTTGGCGGCATCATGGGAATGCTGCCGGGCGTTGCCAAGATGAAGGAGCAACTTGCCGCGGCGCGTGTCGACGAGCAGATTATAAAGCGTCAGCGTGCCATAATCTCATCCATGACGCGCGCCGAACGGCGCAATCCCGATGTTCTCAAGGCATCGCGCAAGCGCCGCATTGCGTCTGGCTCGGGCACCAAGGTGGAGGAGATCAATAAGCTCTTGAAACAGCACCGCCAGTTCGCCGATATCATGAAGGCGATGGGCGGGCCCAAGCGGGGAGGCGCGTTTGGCAAGGTGGCTTCGATGCTGGGACTCGGGGGCGGCGGACTTGGCGGCGGCATCCCGAGCCCCTCGCCGGGGCAGTTCGCTGCCTTGCAAAGGCAGATGGGCAGCAGGCAATTAGGGCCGGCTTCCGCCCAACCGGCGCGCGCCAAGGAAGACGAGCCAAAGCCGCCCCTTTTGCCGGGCCTTGGCGGCGGAAGCCTTCCCGGCGGTGGCGGCAGCGGCTTGCTCTCCGGCCTCAACCCGTTTGGAAAAAAGAAATAAAGTCTGGGGTCGAATGCCGGAAGGCTCAAAATTACGGATTTCTTCCAATTGCATACGAAAGGAGAAGTATGTCCCTGAAGATTCGTTTGTCGCGCGGCGGCGCGAAGAAGCGCCCCTTCTATCGTGTC
>JAFMSB010000061.1 GCA_017353815.1 Methylocapsa sp.
AGACGCTCCGGGAAGCCGAAGCCGAAGAGATGATGGGGCAGGGATGATCCCCCGGCTCTTGTCCCTGGTCTCCGGCTTGGGTTTTCTCTCCGGTTTGGGGTTTCCTGTTTTGCTGGGTGGCTGCGCCTTCATGCCGGAAGGAAGGGAGCGCGCCGAATTCTTGGATCCTCCGCCGATGAACAGTGCCTTGCCGAAGGCCATTGCTCAGCCGAACGCCGCGCCAGGCGCGGGGTGGCCCATCGATCATTGGTGGGAACAGCTCAAAAGTCCCGATCTCAACCGCATCGTGGAGGTGGCGCTCAATGACAACCCGGGCCTGAGAAAGGCTTACGCCCGGCTTGGCGAAGCCAATGCCGCGTCACAGGTGGAAGGCGCGAGGCTTCTGCCTTGGCTTGATGCCGATAATACCTTACGCACCGTTCGCTATGCCAAGCACGGCGTTGTCGCTACCTACAATCCTGCCCTAGGCGGCACATACCATAGTTCCGATACCTTCAATTTCGCCTCTTTTCGCTATGAATTCGATTTTTGGGGGAAAAACCGAGCCGCGCTCGATGCGGCTTTGGGAGAGGCGGCGGCTCAAGAGGCGGAGTTCGCCGAGGCCCGGCTGCTGCTCACAACGGCGATCGCGCGCGCCTATATCCGCGGGGTTCTTCTCACACAGGAGCTCCGGCTTATCCAGGAGACCGCAAAAGTCGCGCGCGGGCTGCTCGATGTCGCGCGCACGAGATTTCAAACGGGGCTCGGTCCTGCCGACGCAGTCATGCAAGCCACGCTCGATCTCGAGATCGTCGCAAAGGCCGAGGCGAATACGCGTCAGCTCGTGACTGTTCAGGAGGATTCGCTCGCCCGACTGATGGGCCAGGGGCCCGACGCAACGAAGGATTTGTTCGCGAGGAAGATGATCCGCATTCCTGCAAGAATCGAGCTTCCCCCGCATCTGCCAATCGAATTGCTGGCGCACCGGCCGGATCTCGCCTCGGCAATGCACCGGGCGGAGGCGGCGGCGGAGCGCATTCATGTGGCCAAAGCGCAATTTCTGCCCTCCGTCGATCTATCGACCGCCACCGCTGGCCTGGAAGCGGCGGTTCTGACAAAAAATTTCGGCCACTTGGCAAGCCTTCTCTTCCGGGGAAGCGACCTCAATTTTGCCGTCGCGCCAGGCTTTCACCTTCCCCTCTTCGAAGGCGGGCGCTTGCGCGGCCAACTTTCCGCAATGCGCTCGCAATATGACGAGGCGGTTGAACTCTACAATGACACACTCCTCCATTCCGTTCAGGAAATCGCAGACGCTTTATCCAGTTGGAAGCAAACGGGCGTCGCCCTCAAGGCACAAGGCGATTTGCTGAGGGCATCGCGCGGCGAAGTCAAGCTTACGCAGGAGCGGGCGCGCAGCGGTCTGGTGGACCGGCGCGAGATACTCGCAGTGCAGCGGGGATTGCTCGACCAACTGGTCGTGCTAAAGACCAGCGAGGCGGATCATTTGCTTGCCGCCATAGATATCATCCAGGCCTTGGGCGGCGGATATTGGAACGGCATCGAAGCCTCCCGCCCGCAGCTCGCGCCCGAGGCGTCGTTCTCAGGCTTGGAGGCCCTTGCGCCGGCGTGGTCCCTGGAAAAGCTTGCAGCTCCGCTCATGCCTTTCGTTCAGAGCTCAGAGTGAACTATTGCCGCCAGCTGGCAGCCTATCGAACGTATTGCAGGAGAGACCCTTTAGGTTTCGCCAATGCCGCTTGATCGCAAGACCATCCGCCGCCGCCGGAACGTCCTGTTGGTACTCGTTGCAGTCACTCTCTGCCTAGCCTTCTTGGGCTACGCCGCCCACTGGTGGCTTTACGGCCGATTCTGGGTCGTGACCGACAATGCTTTTGTGACCGGCAATCTGATCCCGGTGTACGCCGATGCAACCGGCATGGTGGCAGAGGTCCTAGCCGAGGAAACGCAGGACGTGAAGAAGGGTGATTTGCTAATCCGCCTCGATGCGCAGCGGGCCGCGGCGGCTCTCGGTCAGGCGGAAGGTGAATTGGGCCGGGCGGTGCGCGCGGTCGGCGCACTCTTTGCGACCCGCCAGCAAATGTGCCAGAAAATTATCTCGCGGACAGCGCAGCTCGACAGGATCCGCCATGACATCATCCGCTACCGCCAGGCGCTGCCCAGCGGCTCCGTATCCAAGCAAGTTTTGCAAAATGCCGAGGATCAGAAAGACTCGCTTGAGGCCGATTTGAATGAAGCCGAAGCCGAGTTTCAATCCGTGGAAGCGCGCGTCAAAGGCACCTCGCGGGTAAATCATCCGGATATTGAAGTCGCGCGAAACAAATTCGTCGATGCCTATATCGAATTCGCGCGGCAGCAAATCCGGGCGCCCGTTTCGGGCTACATCGCCAAACGTAAGGCGCAAGTCGGGGACCGCATCCGGCCAGGCGACCAAGTGATGACCATCGTCCCGTTAGACCATCTTTGGGTCGAGGCGAATTTGTGGGAAAATAGCCTGCGCAATGTGCGGCCAGGACAGTCGGCCCTCGTCACCGCCGACATCTACGGCCGCAGTCATACTTATCACGGAACCGTCGAGGGGCTCGTGCCCGGCACCGGCAGCGTTTTTGCGCTGCTGCCGCCAGATAATGCAACGGGGAATTTTATTCATATCGTCCAGCGGGTGCCCGTGCGCATCGCGCTCCGCGAAGATGAAATATTAAAGGAGCCTCTTTGGCCGGGGCTATCGACTGTCACCGCAATCGATATTCGCGACGCCAAGGGCTTGCCCACTGCCGCGCTCACTAAAACGGCAAGCAAGGAATACGAGACGGCCATTTTCTCCGGTGATGTGGGCGCAGCAAATGCGCGAGCGAAAGAGATCATTGGGGCTAATCTGACCCCGGAAAGCGAAGGCGTGGAACTTGCCTGCCCGGCAGCCAATTAACGCTCTGCCCGCCGGGCCCGGCTTCGAGCGGCGGCTCAAAACGTTGACAGCCCGTCACCGGCCAACTACAGAACGGCCGGCTGGAATTGACCCGATCCGCCACTCCGGGTCCCGGTGGGGGATAGTTCAACGGTAGAACCGCGGACTCTGACTCCGTTAATCCTGGTTCGAATCCAGGTCCCCCAGCCACAAACCTCCCTGAAAATGCCAGGCACTTTCAGTTTCCGTACTAGCCGAAATAGTCCCGAGAATTCCGTGCCTTAGCGCGCCGGTGAGTGCATCGCCTTCAGCCAGAGACGCCAAAGGCGGGGGTGTGGGGCGCGAACGCGCGCCGGGTCTCTCGAGGCCATTTTCGAGTTGTCGGATGTCGAGCGTTTCGTCTGGGTTTTGCGGAAGGTTTAGGCGGCGAAACCGAGGAAAGCGCGCTGTTCCTGCCAGTTATGCGGCAGAACTTTGCTCAGCCGCAAGAGCCGGGTCGGTGTTAGCGCGATGGGATGCTGTCCCAGAAGAAGAGCGCGAATGATGCCGGGAGAGAGATAGGAGAGCCGGACGAGCGAAGTAAGGCGGAACTTGTTCATTCCGATGCGGGCACTCATTGCCTCGATGCTATCGTCGGAACCTGAGAGGAGCTGGTTTCGGATCGAAAAAGCTTCCTTGATCAATTCGACGAGGCCTTGGTCGACTTCCGCATTGGCGCCGTTCGCGATGACGAGGCGCTTCCCCTTGCCGGCGCGCCGCAGCTTCGCCTCGATCGATAGGACGACGGGTTCAAGGTCGGGGTTGCCTTGCACTCTCGCCTGCAGCGCCGCGGCGATCTTTGCGCGGTTCAGGCCGATGTCGATCCGATCAGCGCCTATGATCGCCTGCTCGACAATCTCTCGGACAAGGCTTTTTGTCTCACCTGGCGGCGTGGCCAACCAGTGCTTGGAAAGCGCACGCGCATTGCGCAGCGCCGCATCGAGTGAATGGGCATCGAGATCGAGGGGTGCGAGGCCATCACCAACGTTGGTCCTCGATAAAAAAAATGAGCTCAGCTGGTCGAGCACAAGCCCTTCTATATCGCCTGCTGGGACACGCATTCCGGCGTGTCGCGGACGATCACTCGCCAGCAGCGATGCTGAGACGTAGTAGCGGTATCGCCTGCCTCTCTTCGTGGCATGGGTCGGCGTCATCCGGTTGCCGTCGCTATCGAAGACGAAGCCGGCCAAGAGACTCGGCGCCTCGGCGCCCACGGCCATCGATCGCTCGTGCCGGCCGGCGGCGAGTCTGTTCTGTACGATCTGCCACAGTTCCGCATCGATGATGGCCTCGTGCTGGCCGGGGTAGATTTGGCCCTGGTGCGCGACCTCGCCGCAATAGAGCCGGTTCTGCAGCATCAGATAGAGCGCGCCGCGCGAGAAGCGCTTGCCGCCGGAAAGCGCGCCGCCGGCTCCTTCTCGCCGCTTGCTCACAATTACCAGCCGGTCAAGCTCGGCCTTCAACAGCGACACTGAGCCAAGCTCGGCATAGCGGCGAGAAATCATTCGGACGGTCGCCGCCTCGGCTTCGTTGACGATGAGTTTGCGGTCCTTCACGTCATAGCCGAGCGGCACATTGCCGCCCATCCACATCCCCTTGGCCTTCGACGCGGCGATCTTGTCGCGGATGCGCTCGCCCGCGATCTCACGCTCGAATTGGGCAAAGGAGAGCAGCATGTTGAGGGTCAGGCGCCCCATGGAGGTCGTCGTGTTGAACTGCTGGGTTACTGAGACAAACGAGGCGTCATGTGCATCGAGCACATCGACGATCTTGGCGAAATCGGCGAGCGAGCGGGTCAGCCGGTCAACCTTGTAGACGACAATGATCTGGACCTTGCCCGCTTTGATGTCGGCGAGCAGCCGCTGGAGTGCCGGCCGCTCCATCGTCCCGCCCGAGGGGCCGCCGTCGTCGTACATGTCGGGGAGCGCAACCCAGCCGGCATGGCGCTGGCTCGTGACATAGGCCTCACAGGCTTCACGCTGTGCATCGAGCGAATTGAACTCCTGCTCGAGCCCCTCGTCGGACGATTTGCGGGTGTAGATCGCGCAGCGGAAAATCTGGCCAGCCTTCGGGCGGTCAGGCTTGCGCATCTACCCACACCCCGCTCTCGGCGGTACGGCCTGGGCATTTCCTCAAACCAAAAAAACGCGGACCCGACCAATGGGCCCCGGTGATCTCATGGGCGATGATGGTGAGGGACCGGTAGCCCCGGCCGTTCCATTCGAACCCTTGCGCCTGGACAAGCACGCTATAGGTGATGCCGCGCCATTCGCGTATAAGCCGTGTCCCGGCTTTCAACAAAATCGGCGGGGGCTTGTGTGCGCTGTTTGTTTCTGAGTCGAGGTTCAAACCTTCCAGCTTGCGCAGGATTGATTTGGAGAGGCCGCCGAGCAGCCTCTCCTGGAGTTTGTAGGTGATGCCGCGCATCAAGAGATCGCGGGAGAGCCGCATGGGCGGCGGCATCCGATGGAGCCGCCGCCACTCGCCACGCAATTCGAAGATCGTCGCAGCGGAAAGCCGCGCCAGCTCCTCCGCGATACCAATCGACGATTTCTTCATCTCAGCGGCCGCGCCGCTTCTCGACGTGGTAGCGGCGGACCCCGTCATCGGGCTTCGAGGATGTGAGCGAGAAACCGAGCTTCCTTTTCACCGTGCCTGCCAAAAACCCGCGCACGCTGTGCTGCTGCCAGTTTGTCGCTTGCATCATCTCTTCGATGCTGGCCCCCTCCGGCTGGCCGAGCAGAGTGAGCATGCGCTCCTGCTTGGTGACAGGCTCGAGCCTTGGGTCTTCAGCCTTCGCCGGCGTTTTGGCAGCGACGATTTGTGTGGTCTTCGATACGACGGGCCGCAGCGGTTTTTTGGGATTAGCCCGGCCAGAGGAGGGCTTGCGGCGTGATGGGGCGCTTGGTTTGGTGTTCCCCTTTTTGGGTGCGGCGTTCTCGAGATTCTGAGACGTTTCGATGGAATGGATCGACATGATTTTGGGCTCCGTTGGTTCGCAGCGCCAAAATTGACGCTCGCACGACCCAAAGCCCCGCAAATCGCGGGGCGAGCCCTCAGTGCGCCGGGTAGCCAATTCCACCAGCCGACGGCCATAGCAATGCGTACTATGCGGCAGAAGTCCAGTCGAATTCCGCGGATGAGGCGCGTTTCGGTCACTTCTAAATACGCGCCGCAGCGGGACCGGAATACGACGGTGTCGCCGCAATTACACAATGTCGGTTAAGCTCAGTCGGTACGACAACAAGGGTCGGGGGTTTGAGTCGGAGGTCCGCTACATCGCAAGACCCACTAGGGAAAACGCTTTGTTCTGCTTCTGGCGGCGGGCGGCGTGAAGGCGCGAAATGCCGCGCCCCGGTCCACCCCATCGGCTCGCGGCACATTTCCCCGCGCCCTTCGGCGCATCAACTGCGAGACTCAACTCACCGCTCGATGTAAGCTCGGTGGCAGCTAGGGCCGCATCCATGACCTGCGCCATTCTTATGGCAGTGCCAGCCGCGCCTTGGCGCCCGCCGAAGGCCGGGAAGCTCCCGGGCCCCAACGCAGGTGCCACCGCCGCCCGCTACGCCACATTCGAATACCTTCGCCAGCTCAAAAAAATCCTAATAAATCAGTGGCTTGATATGCGACTGCAGAATCGACCCTCCCATTGAGACGCCGCTGGACACCACCAAGACACCACCCCGTTTGGCCACGGTCAGCACCCTTCGGGAGCGGCGAACGATGGCACCCTTGGCCGCCTCTGATGCTCAGCTCGTTCGTGGCCAGTGCAGTGACGCCCTCGTCGGAAGAAGCGGGGCACGAAGTGTGGGAAGCCCTGCCAGCATTGCCTAAGCGTGCGGCGAAAAAGCTGGATTTAAGATCAGGCTCTTTTCATTGAAACGTCAGAAGGGTCGGGGGAAACCGCTGCAAGCGACTAGCGGCCGCACTTTTCGGGCAGTGAAGCATTTCCATCTTTCCATCTTTCTCATGGGGAAACCGAGGCGGGTCGGATCTTGGACTGTCGAGGCGCAAAATTCACAAGTGCCGAAGTCCGTCGGCCGACAATAGTTACGATTTCGTAGTGCCGCCTGATCTGCGCACTGGATTGTTCGACGGCAACGCCCAGCCCGAAATCGATCTTGAGTTTGGAGGTTTGCGGACCCCGGAAACAGCTCCGCCGCAAAGATTTCAACACGAGATGGCGCTGCATTCCAATTGCTTCCCCAGGATATCTTCCGTTAACTGCTATGGCGTGGCGGAACCCGCGCAAAGAATTTTCAGTACCCAGCCAGGGGCAATGAGGGAGGTTCATCGAGGGAACCACGGCCGCAATACTTTTGGCCGCGTAGATATTTTTCCACTTCGAAGCATCGCGACGTACGTCTTGGCAATTTTGGTCAGTGACGCTCCTCCTACCACCGTATAGGCAGAAGTCGTTGAATGTATTGTTGTTATTGGCTGCATCAGGGGAACTCGGTTATCTTCACGCTCCCATCTTATGAAGCCATGCATCAGCAGCAAAAAGATTGTATGACGTTGCGTTTCCAATAGCCTTATCAGGAGTTAGCTCGGCACACCCCGGCCCAGACTTGCAATATGAAAAGTCGTCCGATCCAGCGAATCGATGAGACAATTCGTGGACAAACGCTTCCGCCAAGGTTTCCGCTCCACCGCGCTGATTCGCTATACATACTATAACCGGGCCTTCTCCTATGGAGATGCAGCCAAGATCAGTGCCTGGGTCTGGGCAATCGTGGCAGTTACATTCGTAATCGTAGTCACCTGCTTTGAAGTGGGAAGAAATCTGCTCATAAACACCGAGGACCGCAGCAATCAAGTTGGGCATGTTGGGGCTAGACTCACTTATTCTGAAATAAGCAAACAACGCATTTTTGGTCCGTCGATTTAGCGGAGAAATTGAAAGAGAATCTATAGCTGCTTGCACCACGTCCTTTGCGGTATCATCGGCGGTTCCAAGATCAGTAAGAAAGCTTCCGCAGCTGTCCTCATATGTCCAACGTTGCAGCGGTACCGAGGCCCCCCGAGATTGCTCGAAACATGCGTTAGCTCATGCGCGATTAGGTGGCGTCCGCCATCACTCAACGGCGCAAACCTACTTGCAGCGAAGGCGATGTGCCGCCCGACCGTATACGCCAGCGCCCCCACCGCGCTGGTCG
>JAFMSB010000375.1 GCA_017353815.1 Methylocapsa sp.
CCAAATAGCGAATCCTCGACAATCCAGGTATCCTTCGTCCCGCCGCCTTGGCTGGAATTCACCACCAGGGATTTTTCTTTCAGGGCGACGCGCGTCAGCCCCCCCGGCACGATTTTTGTGCCATTTACGCCGGTCAGCACAAAGGGACGCAAATCGACATGGCGGGGCGCTACCCCGGAATCCAAATAAGTGGGTACGGTGGAGAGGGCGAGCGTCGGCTGGGCGATGAAATTGCTGGGCTTTGAGGCGAATTTCGCCGCAAAAGCTTCCCGTTGCGCATTCGATGCGTGCGGCCCGACGAGCATCCCGTAACCGCCTGAGCCATTGACTTCTTTGACAACGAGCTCGCCGAGATGCTCGGCCACATAGCGGGCCGCGTCTGGCTCGCGGCAGCGCCAGGTCGGAACATTGTTCAAAAGCGCTGGTTCGCCAAGGTAAAATTGGATGATGTCCGGCACATAAGTATAAATCGCCTTATCATCGGCAATCCCGGTTCCCACCGCGTTGGCGATCGTCACATTGCCTGCCCAGTAGGCCCCCATCAAGCCTTCGGCGCCGATAACCGAATCGGGCCGGAATACGCGCGGATCAAGAAAAACGTCGTCGATCCGCCGGTAAATGACATCGACTTTTTGCGGGCCTTCGGTCGTACGCATATAAACGATATCGTCTTCGACAAAGAGATCACTTCCTTCGACAAGTTCGACCCCGAGCTTATCGGCGAGGAAAGAATGCTCATAATAGGCCGAATTATAAAGCCCTGGCGTGAGCAGCACGATCGTCGGCTCGCGCGCAGTCGCGGGCGGCGCGATGGACTGCAAGGAAGCAAGCAGCGCATCGGGATAATTCTCAATCGGAGCCACGCGGTGGTCGGATAGCAGATCCGGCCAAAGACGCATCATGACCTCCCGGTTCTCCAGCATATAAGAGACTCCCGAGGGAACGCGTAAGTTATCTTCGAGGACGTAGAATTCCTCTTCTCCGGTGCGCACAACATCGATGCCCGCCACATTGACGTAAATGCCGTGGGGAGCGCGGAAGCCCCTCATTTGGGGCCGGAACTCCAGATTCCCGGCAATGAGATCCGCCGGGACGCGTCCCGCCTTGAGGATTTCTTGCGGGCCATAGATATCGGCGAGAAAGAGGTTTAAAGCTTTCACTCTCTGCGCAAGGCCGGCTTCGAGGCGCGCCCATTCCGACCGCAGTAGCAGGCGCGGGATGATGTCGAAGGGGATCAGCCGCTCGGCGCCTTCGGATTCGCCTTCGCAATATACGGCGAAAGTTATGCCGATCCGGCGGAACAGCATTTCCGCCTGCGCGCGGCGGGAAGCAAGAAGTGCGGGCGGCGTAGCCGCGAGCCATTTCGCGAGCCGGGTGTAGACGGACCGGATCGCGCCGTTTTCGAGCGTCATTTCATCGAAACAATGGGGCGCCGGGCGTTCCTCGCCCGCTTTTACTCCGGCGGTTATCCGGGCGCTCGCAACCTGCATGGCTCCTCGGCGAATCTCTTCTGCCCTTTGGCAGCGCGGCGCTGCCGGGCACGGGCCCCGCCCGCGCTTCGAGTGCCCGGGTAGGAAGGGCACACGCGAGCCTCCGGACGGACCTTGCGACTTGATAGCATGTTTCGTGCCAGATGGGCAGGATGGCGGAGCGGCTCGAAGCCAGGCAGGCTAAGGTTTGGCCGGAGAGAGAACGCGCCGCAGCAAAAGCAAGGCGCGCCAGGCGGGCAAATGCCGGGGGCTTTCGCCTGCCTCACGCGCGAGGAGCGCGCGGGCAAGAGCAAGGGATGCGAATGAGACCAGAATTCCGGCGCCAACATCCACAAAATGATGCCCCCCATCGGCCGGAACGGAAAGCAGGACGACTATGTTGCAGGCGAGCGAGAGGATTCCCGCGAGCGGTATCGGCCACAGCGCCTCGACTGTGAGGACGGCCATGACGGTATGAAAAGAGGGGCAGCCGATAATGCCCATCAGGCTGGAGAACCGCAGCACAGGCACGGGACCCGAGAAAAGGGCGAGCTGCTGCATTGCTTCCTCTTTCGACATGACGAGCGTAAATGTCGGGCCGGGCAGGCCGTGGGCATAATGAAGCGGCAGCGCCCCTAGGTTGGGAAATATGGCCCAGAAGCCGATTGACACAGCACCGGCGAGCATAAATGCGAGGGTGAGCCGGTCTAGCCGGTCGAAGCGCCGGGTGAAGCCAAGAAAGAGTATGGCGGCGGCAAGCTGCCAGACGGTCGAAATATACGCAAAGGCGAGAATGCGCCCAAAAAAGGGATCGGATTTGATCCAATTGACATAGGCCCACCAATCGATGCCTGCCCTGCGATCAGCCGCTGCCAGGAATTCATCAATCAAGGGCCGGTGCAGTGCCAATCCAAGATAATTGTCAAGCACGGCAAAGTTTGAAAACAAAAGGATTTGCGCCACCACAAAACATGCGGCAGCTATCCCCTCGTCGCGATTGAGGCGGCGATAAGCGAGCCCCACGGCTGCCAGAGCCCCGATCAGGAAAAAAGGCTGACCAAAGCTCGCCCATTCAATCGGGAGCGGCGCAAATAGCTGCGCGATCGATAAAACGGCCAGCGCAAGCCCTATGATGCCAAGCCTGAGCTTGTCGGCATAAGTTAGAAACCGGTTTATCATCGCAGTATTCGCAGAAAATCGGGTCCATTCCT
>JAFMSB010000376.1 GCA_017353815.1 Methylocapsa sp.
TGGCCATCCGCTTGCGGGTTTTCTTGAAACCGGGCGGGCCTGCGCGAAGCGCGCGGCGGGCACTAAATAGCCTCTCAGAAGACAACGGAATCATTTGCCATGACAATCACTCACGAAGCGCCGCTCCCAAGCGCCGCCTCTGTCCAAAAGCTCATGGCCCAGCTCGGTGTTGCGGATGCCGCCCTGAGCGGAGGTAACCTTCCCGTCCGTTCGCCCATCAATGGGGCGCAGATCGCGCAGGTTAAGACGCACCCCAAGCAAGACGCCGGGCGCGCGATCGAGGCGGCGTATGCGGCGTTTAAGATTTGGCGCAAGGTGCCCGCGCCCAAGCGCGGCGAGCTCGTCCGCCACTTTGCCGAGGAATTGCGCGTCCGCAAAGAGCTGCTTGGCCGGCTGATCACGATCGAGACCGGAAAAATCCTCGAAGAGGGTTTGGGCGAGGTCCAGGAGATGATCGACATCTGCGGCTTCGCGGCGGGACTCTCGCGCCAGCTTTATGGCCGCACCATGCCGAGCGAGCGGCCGGGCCACAGAATGATGGAGATCTGGCATCCGCTGGGCGTTACCGGCATCATAACGGCGTTCAATTTTCCGGCGGCGGTTTGGGCATGGAATGCGGCGCTTGCTCTTGTTTGCGGCAACACGCTCGTCTGGAAGCCGTCCGAAAAAACGCCGCTGTGCGCGCTCGCCTGCCAGGCATTGCTCGCTCGCGCGGCGGCGGGAATGGACGGCGTCCCGCAAAACCTGTCAACCGTGCTCCTCGGCGGGCCGGAGCTTGCGGAGACGCTTGCGGATCACCCCCTCGTGCCGCTCGTCAGCGCCACGGGATCGGCGCGGATGGGGCGCGCGCTCGCGCCCAGGATAGCGGCGCGCTTTGGCCGGGCGATCCTCGAACTCGGCGGCAATAACGGCGCCATCCTCACGCCTTCCGCCGATTTCAACCTCGCCGCCAGCTCTATCCTCTTTGCGGCGGCAGGCACGGCGGGCCAGCGCTGCACAAGCCTGCGCCGTCTTTTTGTTCACGAGAGCCGCTACGAGGAATTCTTGGCGCGCCTCAAGGCCACCTACGCCAATCTCTCGATCGGCAACCCTTTGGAAAAGGAAACGCTTGTCGGCCCTCTGATCGACGGTGCCGCATACGAGGCGATGCAAACGGCCCTTAAGGAGGCATGCTTGGAGGGGGCCAAGATCGCTGGCGGAGAGCGTCTGCTCGAAGATATTTGGCCTTGCGCCTATTTTGTGCAGCCCGCGATTGCGGAAATGCCCGGTCAAAGCGCGCTTGTGGCGCGCGAGACCTTCGCGCCCATCCTCTATGTGATGCGCTACCGGGATTTGGAGGCGGCAATTTCCGCCCATAATGCCGTGCCGCAAGGGCTCGCCTCTTCTATCTTTACCAATGACCTGCGCGAGGCCGGGCTCTTTACCTCAAGCCTGGGGAGCGATTGCGGCATCGTCAATGTCAACGCCGGGCCTTCGGGAGCCGAAATCGGCGGCGCCTTTGGCGGCGAAAAGGAGACCGGCGGCGGCCGCGAGGCGGGAAGCGATGCGTGGAAATATTATATGCGCCGGGCAACGAGCACGGTCAATTTCTCTAAAGAATTGCCGCTCGCTCAAGGCATCCGCTTCAAACGGCCTGCTGTCTGAGAGAGACGGCTATGGTCCGACATAGCGGATGAGCCGCCCCTCGGGACCGGGAACGAGCCTATCGGCGTTGGAGCTTGGTTCGGCGGCCGAGCGGCCGGAGACGGTCTTGTTGCTATCACCGGCCATTGGTGTCTTCACCTCAAGGGCCGCGAAAGCTTTGCGCTCGGTTTTCGAGAGCCTTCTGATCTCGGTCGGCTTCTTAAAATCCCGGGGTTCATGATGCGGGCCGGGGGCGCCGGCGAAGATGCGAATTCCATTTTCTGTCACCACCGCATCGCCTTTCCTCAGGGTTTCATCCTCCATGATGCCGACCGGCTTTTGTGGCCCCATGAGAGGTGCCGGTGTCTTGGCGAGATTGGTTTTCTTGTGCTCTGAGGTCCTTTTGCCCGGGTTGTGGGCCCAGCTATGCCGGCGAGGCGCTGGCGCGCTGTAAATCCTGTAAGGCGGCGGGCGGAAAAACAGGCCGAAGAGGTCGTCGAAAAATCCGGCTTGCGCGCCCCCCGCGCAAGCAATGAGGCCCAGGAGCCCCGAAGCGGCGGCAAATCCGGGAAGACCGCGCATTTAGGCCGATTCCATAGCAATGCCCGCAAGGCCCGAGGCCCGGTTGGCATAACGCACAAGGTACCGCGGGGTTGCGCACTCCTCACGCGGCCTGTCTTATCCGGTCGCATTCCGCGCGGACAATTCGCTCTCCATAGCGGCGTTCAAGCCGCAACATTGTAAAATGGCCGCGCGCAACCGACTGAAAGTGGTCGGCAAAGGCATAATTGATTGCCGCTCCGCCCGCGGCCCCGATCAGCGGCACGCTCTGGGCCGCAAGCTTTTGCGAAACGGCGACGCCAAAGTGCGCTCCGATTTGGGCAACGAAGCGTACGATGGCCGGCGCCGCCTCGCTCGTCAGACCGCGCCCGGCAATATAGCTTGCCGCCTCGGAAACGGATTTCGCCAATATGGCGCGAAGCGCAAAATAGCCCGTTTCAAGGATGGCCCCGTCCTTGAAGCTCGACCCGTGAAGA